>JBGCDN010000847.1:0-4740 GCA_045105495.1 Planctomycetaceae bacterium | reverse complement strand
GTATTGACGCAGAAGCAGGTCGAGTGTTTCGTTGCTGAACGCGTACCACGAATTGCCGGGGATACCGGTGACTCCGATGATCGATGTCAGACCGACCAGGCACTTCAGCGATCGATCGCCCAGAGCTTCCAGCAGGTTGGTTGCTCCGAGAACCTTTGGTGAGATTTCGCTGAGAACTGCTTCGCCCGTCGCGGCACTCGCCATGCCCGGGTTGTTGCGGCCGGCTCCGTGAACGACGCCGGTAATCTTGCCAAGCTTACCTTCGACTTCCATCACCAACTGGCGAACAGCGTTCTCGTCAGTCAGGTTGCACGAGAAGTATTCGCAGTTGCCCGGCAGAGTACTGAAGCGTTGCAATGTTGCGGCGATCTCGCCAGCAGCCATTCCGGACGAAGCCGAAGGATGCCGCGAACTGCCAACCAGTGCGAAGTTCGCTCCGGTCTTTTCGGCCATTGCCAGAGCACATTCGGCCGTGATGCCGCGAGCGCCACCGGTTACCAAAACAACGTCGCCCATGCCGAGGTTCAACGCCATCGGCTTTGACTCGTTTGGCTGTAGCAGCTTGTGTCGTGTTTCGAATCGACGGCCGAGTTCGTCGAATGCCGCGTCGCGGAACTGACCAACAGCGGCGACTTCGTTCGTGATGAAGTCGGTCGACAGGAAGTCGCTTAGCTTGTCTGCAAAGTCAATGATGCGAACCTGCAGAGCGGGTGATTCAAGATGCAGTGCCCGAGCGAAACCGGCCGCCGTGCAGCTTTCGATATCGTTATTGCCGCAAATTCCAAAGCGTCCGTTACCGAACTGCACGAACGCCACGCCGGTCGCCAGTGGCTGATCCGATGCTGGATTCGTGTTCGCGACCGCTCGTCGCAGACGGTGGATCATGCGAGTGATTCGTTCGCGAGCCGTGCCCATCATTTCCGATTGCTTCGGCAGAATGGCGATCACGAAGTACGGCTGGTGTGGATTGTGAGCGTCGCCGCTGATCATGCCGTCGCCCGTGTACGTTTCAAACGAAACGCTGGCACCGCGTTCATGGAATCGACGCTGGAGAAGCTGACAGTATGCAGCTCGGCTTTGATCGTGGAGGACTCGGTAGTGGTTGCCGGAGATGTCCTGCTGCTTGGCCTTTGGTCGGTGCGTAACGAGTTCGAGTTCGAAGTTGCGAACCCAATCGTTGACTTCCGTATTGGACGAGGCCAGGAGTCCTGATTGCTGTTGAGTGGTTGGAGAACTTGTGTCCTCGTCCACTACTTTCGCCATCGCTGGCTGAGCAGGCATCATTCCGCCAGCCGGTGTCGCAGGCGTCATCGGAGCAGTCGGAGCTGCGATTGCCGCCATCGGCTTCGCGGGTTCTGACATAGCAGGTCCAGGAGCAGCCATCGCCGCGTCGCCGCCCTTGGCCTGGCGAACTGCAACGACAACGTCGCCGATCGTCGCGTTCGCCAAAGTGGCCGGATCGATCGGACCGAGTGCTCCCAGTTTTCGAGCGGCCGTCGCAACAATGTCGCCTGCTTTGATCGAGTCCATATTCAGGTCATCCAACAACCGCAGATCGGTCGTCAGCGTGTCCTTCGGGAATCCGGTTCGATCGTGAATGATCTCGATGATTGTATCTTCAATGCCGTCGTCGACTTTCGTGATGATAGTCATCTCAGCCGCAGGCATCGCTGGGGCCGGAGCTTCCGTCATCGCGGGAGCCATTGCCGACTGCGCGGGTTGTGCCATTGCAGAAGCCGATTGCATCGGGGCGGCTGGTGCCATTGGCGCGGGAGCCATCGGAGCCGGTACCATTGGTGCCGAGGACATCGCCGGTTGGATCGGTGCGGCTGGAGCCATTTGACTTGAAGCCATCGGAGCCGGGCTCATCGAAGCAACTGGTTGCATCGGTGCGATCGACGCGGGAGCTTCCATCGCCGGAGCGGCGTCGCCGTTCTTCGCACCGCGGACGGCAACCACAACGTCACCGATCGTGGCATTCGCCAGGCTCGCCGGATCAATCGGGCCGAGTGCTCCCAGTTTTCGAGCAGCCGACGCAATCACGTCGCCCGCTTTGATTGAATCCAAATTCAGGTCGTCCAGCAACCGCATTTCGGGCGTCAGAGTTTCCTTCGGGAAACCCGTTCGCTCGTGAATAATGTCAACAATCACTTCTTCGATTCCGTCGTTGACGGCAGGTTGCGGAGTCATCGGCATAGGCTCTTTTCGAATCGTTTCAACGGGTGTGCTTTGCGGTTCCGGCTGTGGCTGCATCGGTCCCGACGAGGTTTCAGTTGCGGAACCCATCGATTCCGCTGTCAAAAGTTTGGCCTCCATCGCCATCGATACGCGTCCATTCTCGCCCGACTTCGAACTCTCAATTTCGTTCGTCATCGCGGGCGGATTCGATCCGCCAACGTGCAATTGCTTCACATCGCCGAGTTCCACGAAGTCGTTCTCGCACGGATTGCCAATGAACTTCCGCTCGTCGACAGGAACGAATGGCCTGGCCAATCGAGCTTCGAACAGCTTGTTCCATTGAACGTCCACGCCGTGCACAAACGCCAGGGCCAGAACCGTGTTCATGTCGCAATCGCCGTTCGGCTTGCTGGCCGTCGGCTGACTCTGGACCGAACTGTAAGTCAGAATGTCGCCTGTCAGTTTCGACAGAACCTTGTGCGGTCCAACCTCAATCAGCAGATCGCAATGCGGTTCAACGGCCTGAACCATCGAAACGAAATCGACACTCTCGACAATCTGCTTCGAAAGGTAATCGCGAAGATCAGTGTTGCCGGCAATCGCCTGCCCCGTCATGCCGGAGAACACATCAATGTCCAACCGCTGCGGATGCTGAGGAACCGGAGCCTGTTGGCGAAGCAGATCGGACGCCGGCTGTACGTATTTCGAATGGAACGCGTTCGACACGTTCAAGCGGGCGGAAGAAATTTCCTTCTCCGTCGCTGTCCGCATGATGTCGGCAATGGCTTCAACATCGCCCGACACAACGACCTGGTTCGGCGAGTTGATATTCGCCAGAACCGCGTAGCCGGAAACTTCCGCGATCAACGATTCCGCTCGAGCCTTCGAACAGAACAACGCCGCCATCGCTCCGGCCTGTCCTGCAGGACTCGCCATCGCTCGGCCTCGCAGCGAAACCAGCTGCAACAATGTTTCAAAGTCAAACGCACCCGCCTGGTGCAGGGCTGTCAGTTCGCCAAGGCTGTGCCCGCCGCAAACAGCCGGCGTGATGCCCATCGATTCCAGGTACTTCGAGTACATCATCGACGTTGTGACGATCGCCACCTGAGCGACTTCCGTCCGAGCCAACGACTGCCGCATGGCTGTCTGCTGTTCTCGATCGAGTCCCCGCTGAACGTCGGCGAATACCACTTCACTCATCGTCGGTAAACCGACCGCCGTTTGAACTCGGTCCGCCGCCGCCAACATTTCGCGAGCCCACTCGTACCGAGCAACCAGCTTGCGAGACATCAGCAACTGCTGAGCACCCTGCCCAGGGAACAGGAACCCAACCCGCGACTTGTCGCAGTTATTCGAAAGCCAAACGTTCTTTGTGTGAGTCGAAGTTACCTGCCCAACCGCTGGCGGATACGCCGTCAGAATGTTCTTCAGCGACTTCAGCCCATGAACGAATTCATCCACGCTGCCAGCGATGATCGCCCCGCGAATCGGCAGAGAATTCGCCGCTCGCAAAGACATCTCTGCTGAAAGGTCGATCAAATCGCTCGCACTCAGCCGGTCCGCACTGTTAAGCGTGTGTGAAACCTCAACCGCCGCATGTTCGTTCGTCGCCGCCGTGAAGACGAAGACTTCGCTGGTCTGATTCGCGACCAGCAACCGAGTTTCATCGATACTCGGTGCGAGTTTCGCGTTCGGAGCATCGCCCGATTCCAGCGTTACGTGCGAGTTGATCCCGCCAAAGCCCATCGCCGAAACACCCGCTCGGATTTTTCCGTTCGGGTCAGCAACCTGCCCGTAAATCAGCGGATACAACGAACGACACGCGTCGTTGAACACAGGGTTTGGATCAGTACAAGAACCAGTCGGCGGCAGCACGCGTCGGTTCACCGCCATGGTCGTTTTAATGAACGCACCGATTCCTGCTGCCGCTTTTGTGTGACCAATAATCGACTTCAGCGAAGTCATTCCGGTGCGACGCTCGGGTGCCGGCTGACCATTCGTCTGAGCTTCCGCAACTCCGCGAAGTTCAATCTGATCGCCAACTTTCGTGCCGGTCCCGTGACCCTCAACAAAGTCCAGGTCCGCCGGAGAATATCCCGCACCTTCATAAGCCCGGCGGATTGCCATGGCCTGTCCGCTGCTACTTGGCGTCATGATCCCGCCCTTGCCGTCGGACGAAATTCCCCAGCCGTTCATCACTGCATAAATCTGATCGCCATCGCGCTTAGCGTCTTCCAACCGCTTCATCACGACAAACCCACAACCCTCACCGGCGATAAAGCCAGCCGCGTTGCGGTCGTAAACTCTCATGTCGCCCTTCGACAACGCACCCGCTCGCGAGAACCCAACAAGTTCGAAAGGATCGATACTCAGGTCGACACCACCAACCAGAGCAACATTCATGTCGCCCATTGAAAGTGCGCGCCCGGCCGTGGCAACCGCCAGCAGCGATGAAGAACACGCTCCGTCAACAATGTACCCACCACCATGCAGGTCGAAGTAATTACAAACGCGACCCGCAATCGTGTTCGCCAAACCACCGGCGAGTGAATCAGCAGTCGG
>JBGCDN010000846.1:0-5087 GCA_045105495.1 Planctomycetaceae bacterium | reverse complement strand
GGCAAGCACAAGCAGACAGCAACCGGCGAGAATCGACAGGACGCGGAACCTGCCTGACGTCTTCGTCCTCCTCGTTCCGGAAACAGACTCGATCTCTCTCGCAACTTCATTGGCTGACGAGGGGCGGTCTGTTGGATTCTTCCTCAGCAGCCGTAGGATCAATTCCGCAAAGGCCGGGCTGACATCTGCTGATTGCCGCGGGTCCAGCGGTTCGTCACGGGTGATAGATGCGAGGACATCGGTAGCGGACTCACCATGGAACGGAGGGGTCCCCGTTGTCATCTCGTAGAGGATGCAACCGAGGGACCATAGATCGGATCGAATTCCAGCAACCTGGCCTCTGGACTGCTCAGGAGACATGTACTTCGGAGTACCGAGAATCTGGCCGGTTTCCGTGAGGCTGTTTCCAACGAACGGCGATCGCGCCAGCCCAAAATCCAGAATGATGACGCGTGATGTGTCAGCTTCAATACAGATGTTCGACGGCTTGAGGTCACGATGGACTATCGTTGCATCGTGAATCGCTTGGAGTCCGCTGCACAACTGGAGTGCGATATCCCGGATCGTCTCCCAATTGAACCTTCCACATGATCGGAGCTGCTGCTGCAGCGTTACGCCTTCGACGAACTCCATTGCAATGTACGGAGCGCCCGCCTCTTCACCTACAGAAAAGATCCGCACGACGTTTTCTGATCGCAATCTAGCGACCGCTACTGCTTCGCTTAGAAACCGTTGCCTCGCCGTCTCAGTGAGCTTGTCCTCGTGTATCACTTTCAATGCGACCCGCCGATCGAGCGTCGGATCCTCGGCAAGGTAAACAGCACCCATGCCTCCCTGACCGATTGCTGACACAAGTTGATAAGGGCCGATCGGACCTTCAGGGGCAACGTTTGGTTGCGTGATCGACGTGATGTCCGATAGCTGGTCCGCAACACCGGTAAGGACGGCCTGGACTCTCACCGGATCGAGCGGCTGACTCTGCTGACTTTTCAGTGCCCTCGTGATTCGTGGATCGGCTGTCAGTGTGTCAGCAAGATCCAAACATGTTTCGCAAGACTCAACATGGGCAGCGACTTCCGAGGTAGAATGCCCATCTTTCGCGAGGAACGATTTGATGTCTGACAGGGATGGACAGTCTTCCATGTTTTGCTCGCGTGATGATCTCTGCCTCTAGTACACGGCAGAATGTGGGGGCGTCACACGAATTTGAGAGATCGCTGGATAAAGTCGAGATCTGTCTGCCCATGCGTCTACTACAGACCTTTCGAACCGGTATTAGTCCAACATTCCTGACACCAGTTCGCGCAAGCGGTGCAGGATCCGAGAGTTCGATGTCCGGATGGCACCAGGGGTCATTCCCACCATCTCACCCGCTTCGCGCGCAGAACGACCGTCTTTCTGGCACATCAGGAATGCTGATACAGCTACCGGTGAGAACTCGCCGCGGATCTGCCCGAAGCCACGGCTTATTACGTAGTTCTCAAACTCCTGCTGTTCAAACACGCCGGTCCGATCCTCTGTGGAGATCGCCGCTTCCAGCTCTGCCGAGATGTGCGGCTTCTTCCTATCGCGGTAATAGTTCGAAACGCCCTGACGTGACATCGTTCGCAACAGCCCACGAAAACTCTTGGATTCATCGTACTCCCAGCCCTTCTGGAGCTGGCTGTGAAGGCGAACCATCACGTTCTGGGTAATGTCCTCCGCATCACGAGCTTGGATACCACGGGAGTCGAGCCACCGCAGAATGAGTGGCGCGTAAATCTCCGCGAATCGTTCCCATGCGTTCGCGTCTGCTGGATCGCTGATCCGGCGGATTAGAGAGGCAGATGTAGAATCAGTGAGTTCCATAAGCCTGAAGCAATCACAAGTAATGAGTTTGTAGAATACCAATTCTCTACTGGCTTTAGCTACGCAGAATTCACCTGTTCGACTCACCTTGACCCAGTCCCTCTGCGCTTGATGGCATTCTTTCTGGACGTGGCGCGGTGAGGCCACAGCCCCTCTGGACAACACGCGACTCTTCACCGAGAGGTTAGTTCTGTTGGCCGCCTTCAATACTAAGCCCTCAGCCGGTGACCCAGCAGGACGCGAGACCCGCACGGGATACTTTTCATCATGCGTCTCACAGTGTAAACCCAACGTTCTGCTGAGTAGAATGCGAGCCACCTCGAATGGGTACACCTGCAACTACACCCGGTTGCTGGCGTTAGCCACGAAGAGGTTAGCGTTGTAAGTCCCTGCTCTCATAAGACTTACATCCACGGCCGAGTGGCGGAATTGGCAGACGCACGGGACTTAAAATCCCGCGAGGGTAATCCCTCATACGGGTTCGAGTCCCGTCTCGGCTATCTTTTGCACAGGACCAATCAGGATCGGAAGCAATTCATGACCTGAGAAGGGACTAGTACTTCGCGATGTAAAGGAAAAGCACCAGCGACATGAGCCTGCGATCGTGCGCCAACCGGTGTGAGCCGGGACCAGCAAGACCTACTCTTCGGTCGAGAACACAAACGAATCGCGGACGGCATCGACGTGAATGGTTGCCCCTTCTGCGAAGTGGCCGCTGAGGATTTCGTTGGCCAGTGCGTTCTGGAGGCGTTTCTGGATGACTCGCTTGAGTGGTCTTGCGCCGTACTTGGGGTCGTAGCCTTCTTCGGCGAGAAGTTCCTTGGCTTTGTCGGTGACGGTTAGGCCGTAGCCGTTGAGTTGGAGTTGCTTGTCGAGTTGAGCCAGTTGCAGGTCGACGATCTTGCGGATCTCGTCTCGACCTAATGGTTGGAAGACGATGACTTCGTCAACTCGGTTCAGAAATTCCGGAAGGAACTCTTGTTGAAGGATCTCCATGACCTGTTCGGTAATCTGGTTCTGCGTCGCGTCGTCGTTCGTCAGTTCCATGATGGCCTGACTGCCCAGGTTGCTGGTCATCACGACGATGGTGTTACTGAAATCGACCGTGCGGCCCTGACCATCGGTAAGTCGGCCGTCGTCGAGTAATTGCAGCAGCACGTTGAAGACGTCGCGATGAGCCTTCTCGATTTCGTCGAGCAGTAACACGCAGTACGGATTGCGTCGGACAGCTTCGGTTAGACGACCGCCTTCTTCATAGCCAACGTAGCCTGGCGGAGCGCCGATGAGGCGGGCGACGGAATGCGGTTCCATGAACTCGCTCATATCGACGCGAACCATGTTGCGTTCGTCGTCAAACAGGAACTCGGCGAGCGCTTTGCAGAGTTCTGTCTTACCAACGCCAGTTGGACCAAGAAACATGAACGAACCGATCGGTCGGTTCTGATCCTGCAGTCCACTACGCGATCGACGGACAGCGTTTGAGACCGCTTCGACAGCGTCGTGCTGATTGATCATCCGATTGTGAATTGCAGCTTCCATACCCAGAAGCTTTTCGCGTTCGCCCTGCATCATGCGGCTTACAGGAATACCGGTCCACAAGGCAACAACTTTTGCAATGTCTTCTTCTGTGACTTCTTCACGCAGCAAACGGTCTTCAGCGTCAGCCGCTGTCTCTTCGGAATAAGCCTGAACCTGCGCTAGTTTCACCTCCGCGGCTTTCAGTTTTTCTGACGCTTCATGGGCGGCGACGTAGTCGTCGTTACTGTTCGTCTTTTGAGCTCGCGCGAAGATCTGTTGGTATTCGTTTCGCAGCCGTTCGATTTCTTCCTGCAGCGGTTTCAATTGCGACAGGCTGGCTTTTTCGTTTTCCCACCGAGTCTTCAACGCGTTGACTTCTTCTTCACTGTCTGCGATCTGCTTCTTCAACGCTTCGAGCCGTTCTTTGCTGTCGTCGCTGGTTTCTTTTGCGAGCGCGGCGGCTTCGATTTGCATCCGGGTGAGTGTTCGAGTCGCTTCGTCGATTTCCACGGGCATCGAATCGATTTCCATCCGCAAACGACTGCCAGCTTCGTCCACCAGGTCGATGGCTTTGTCAGGCAGGAACCGGTCGTTGATATAGCGATCCGACAAAGTGGCAGCAGAGATCAAAGCATCGTCGGTAATGCGGACACCGTGATGCGTCTCGTATCGTTCCTTCAAGCCACGAAGAATTGAAATGGTGTCTTCAACATTCGGTTCCTGAACAAGAACCGGCTGGAACCGACGCTCAAGAGCCGGATCTTTTTCGATGTACTTGCGATATTCATCCAACGTCGTAGCGCCGACGCAATGCAATTCGCCGCGAGCCAACGCAGGCTTCAAAAGGTTCGACGCATCCATGGCCCCTTCGGACGCTCCAGCCCCAACTACGGTGTGCAGTTCGTCGATAAACAAAATGATACGACCTTGGGCGTCCTGAACTTCTTTCAGGACCGCCTTCAGTCTGTCTTCGAATTCGCCTCGATACTTCGCCCCGGCAACAAGTGCTCCCATATCGAGCGCGATGACGGTCTTGTCTTTGATGTTTTGCGGCACGTCGCCCAGGACAATGCGATGAGCGATACCTTCAACGATCGCCGTCTTGCCGACCCCTGGTTCACCAATGAGAACCGGGTTGTTCTTTCGTCGTCGAGACAAGACCTGGATCACTCGGCGAATTTCTGTATCACGCCCAATGACCGGATCGATCTTCCCCTGCTTCGCGAGTTCGACCAGGTCTTTTCCGTACTTCTGCAAAGCCTGATACTTATCTTCGGGGGACTGATCGGTAACTGACTGGCCGCCTCGAACCGATTCCAAGGCCGTCAGAATATCGTTCTCTTCGACGCCGTTGATTTCGAGAATTCGCTTTGCCTGATCGTCCACCTTCGACAGAGCAAGCAGAAGATGTTCGGTCGAAACATACTGGTCCTGCATGCCATCGGCGATGTCGGCGGACTGGTTCAGGACCTTCATGGTTTCCGGCGAAACCGCGACCTGCATGCCGGTTCCACTGACCTTTGGAATGCGATCAAGTTCGCCATCGACCATGTTTTGCAGCTGGCCAAATTTGACACCAATTTTGTCCAGCAACGGCCGCACAACGCCTTGCTCTTCGTCGAGCAGCGACTTCAGTAGATGCAGCGGCTTCACGTACTGATTGCCCGCCGATTCCGCCATGTGCTGTGATCGGTTCAGAGCTTCCTGTGCTTTGACAGTTA
>JBGCDN010000845.1:0-21744 GCA_045105495.1 Planctomycetaceae bacterium | reverse complement strand
AAGGCTGATGCTGCTAAGAAGGGCGAAACCAAATCGCCTGAGAAGAAAGAAAAAGAAACGATCGCCGCCGCTCAGGAAAAGAAGGAAGCGAAGCCTGCAGAGAAAAAGGAAGACGCCAAGTCTGACGCAAAACCTGCGGCGAAAAAATCGGCACCGAAAAAGGAAGATCCAAACGCTCCCAAGAAACCGAAGGAGCCTAAGAAGCCTTCCACCAGTTCATCGCTCGAACCGTTTCGCGCGGCGTTTGCTGGCAAGTTGCCGGTGTTTGTTGAAGCGACAACCAAGAAGACGATCGAAGCTGCAGTTAAGCTATTCCGCGAGGAGTACAAGCTGAACATGATTCTGATCGGCGGAGACGAACTTTATCGTGTCCCGGAACTACTGGCGAAAAATAACGTCAGCGCCGCGCTTGGTCCGACTTTGATTAAGGAAGTCGAAAACAAGACTTACAACCTGCCGCAAATTCTGGCGAATCACGGCGTGCCATTTGGCTTCCAGTCAAAAGCAACCACTGGTGTTCGTCAGCTGCCAATGGCGGTTCAGTATTCTGTACACAAAGGTCTTGGCCGAACAGATGCCCTATCCGGATTCACAGCTGCCCCCGCGCAGTTGATGTCTTTGGATGGGCAGGTCGGCTCCCTTAGCGTTGGAAAAGATGCAGACCTTGTTGTTCTTAGTGGCCCACCGTTTGAGATCTCCAGCGAAGTGCTGGCAGTCATGATTGACGGCGAATGGGTGTATGAAAAGGAGATGGACTAGTGATTCGTAACTATCTCCTGCTGCTACTCGCAGCCCTCACCATGATCGCGCCAGCATTTGGTCAGGAAGATGCCGCCAAGAAGCCTGCAAAGGCAACACCTAAGTACGCCATCCACGTTGGCAAGATTTTGCCCAGTGTTGGCAACATGATTGTGAATGGCACCATTCTCGTCGAAGACGGGAAGATCAAGGCCATCGGGAAGCGATCGGAAATTAAGGTTCCGGATGGCTTCGAAGTGATCGACAACAGCGACAAGTTTGCGATGCCTGGCCTGATTGACTGCCACAGCCATGTGGGTGGTTCTGGCGACCTAAACGAAATGGTTTACCAGACGAATCCTGAACTCAGGAACTGGGACCAGATCATCCCCCACAACGACCAGCTTAAGTTGGCGATTGCTGGCGGCGTAACGACAATCACATTCATCCCTGGTTCAGGGACCAACATGGGCGGCTGGGGCTGCCTAATGAAGACCGGTCCAGGCAAACCCGAAGATGTCATCATCCGAGCGCCGGGTGTGCTGAAGATTGCCCAATCGGGTAACCCTGAACGTCGAGGTGGCGAGGTTGGTTCTGGCCGCATGGGCATGAACCATGTTATCCGGCAGCAGCTCGAGCTCGGCCGTATCTACGTCCGGGAGTGGGACCTCTACGAGTCTGGCCAATCGAAGATCGAACCGAAGACAAACCTTCGTCTTGAGTACTTCAAGCCGCTGTTCCGTCGCGAGATCCCAGTTGTCGTTCACACTCAGGCCTACCAGGTGGTTCAGTCAACACTGCGAATTCTGCACGATGAAATGGACCTGAAAGTCGTCATCGATCACGGCACATTCGATAGCTACAAGATCTCAGAAGAGATCATTAAACGAGACATTCCCGTCATGGCTGGTCCTCGTGGGTTCCTTTACGAACCAGAAGATGGCCAGATCAAAGGGATCGTTGCCGAATACTATCAGCGTGGCATCAAGAGCCTCGGCGTCAACACAGACTCACCGGTTGTCCCGCAGGAGGAACTTGCGTTCCAGGCGACGATGGCTGTCCGCTACGGCTGGGATGAAGAGATGGCTCTGAAAGGCCTCACTATCGAACCTGCCAAGGCGCTCATGATTGATGATCGAGTTGGTTCACTGGAAGTTGGTAAGGACGCCGACATCGTCTTCACCACCGGTGTCATTCTTGACCCACGACACTATGTGACTCAGGTCCTGATTAACGGCGAGAACGTCTACGACCTGCGGACAGACAGACAGCGCTTCTAAATCGGTTCACTGAAACGTCGGACACCGTCCAACAAACTACGGTCTTAGGCGACATGGTCGCTATTCACCGGAGAATCCTGTGAGAAACGTAATTGCATTTTCACTGTGCTTCGCATGCTCGACTATTGCAGTCGGCGAGGAAGTCACAGCATATACCAACGCGACGGTCGAAACGGTTGGCAAAGCCGGCCAGATCGAAAACGCAACTGTTGTGGTTCGTGGCGACAAAATCGAAGCTGTTGGAAAGGATGTTACCATCCCAAACAACGCACGAATCATTGATGTGTCCGGGCACACTTTGATGCCGGGAGTCGTCGATCCCTACTTCCCCATCAACATGAATGGTGCGCCGGCAAATTCCGGTCGAACGATCACGATTGGTGGCCGAACCTTCCGAATCGGCGGTGGCGCCCCTGCGGTATCAACAGCGTTTACGCGAATCGTTGATAACCTCGACCCGTTGGTGTTGAAGAACTCTCAAAAGCTTCAGTCTCGAGTTGGGGTAGGTTTTGCCAACCTGGTAACCAGAGGCTATGGGCAGGCCGCACACGCTCGCGTCACACCAGCTGATGTAGAGAGCTCCATTCTAAGTGGAGACGGATACCTTTACGCGGCTGTCACAAATTCGACTCGTAGTCTTGATCTGCTTCGCAAGAATCTCGGACTCAACGATGACAAAAGCAAGAAGCCAACGACCACACGGTCAGCGTCATCCAGCAAAAGCCCAACTGCGAAACTGTGGGCCGAAGTCAAAGATGGCAAGAAGCCAGTTCTTATCAACGTCAACAGTGCGGCTGCAATCTTGCATGTACTGAAGGCATTGGAGAAGAACGACAAAATCAAAGTCGCGATGGTGGCAACCGGCCCGCACATCTACGACACGATAGACGAAATTAAGAAGCGTAAAAATCTGACCATGATCGTCAAAGCTGGCTTGGACACAGCTCCAAGATCACGAGATCGAATCAATGTGCCAGCGATGTTGGCAGATGGAAAAGTTAAGTTTGCGTTTTCCATGTCGCTCAACACCGACGTCCCGTCGATGACCGACACACCGATGTTCCCACTTGCCATGCTGGTGAAGACCGGCTTGGATCGAGACAAGGCAATTTCTGCTTTGACTCTCGAACCAGCTAAGATTCTGGGTCTGGAGAAAACTCTGGGCTCAATCGAAAAGGGTAAGAAGGCCAACATCATTTTTGTGGATGGCGACCCGCTCGACATGTCCACACGCGTTCAAAAAGTTCTGGTAGAAGGAAAGACCGTCTATGAAGGCTAATCGAATCAACCAGTTTGCCTGCTCAGTCGTTCTAATCGCCTTCTGCTCCGCGCCTGCCACCGCGCAGTCGCCGCCGAAGGGTGATCAGAAAAAAGAGAAGCCCACGCCGGCGAAGAAGGCCGACGAAAAGAAACCAGAGGCTAAGAAAGCCACTGCAAAGAAGGCTCCGGCGAAGAAGAAAAAATCGAATGTCATCGCCATCGTAGGCGGCGATATTATGACTGTTACGAACGGAACCGTTCGTCGTGGAACCATCCTTGTCGAAGATGGCAAGATCACCGCAGTTGGTCAAAACGTAGATGTCCCCGAGGGTGCAAAGATAATTGACGCGAAGGGCCACATCGTCACGCCTGGTTTCGTGTCTATCTCTACCAGTAACGTTGGCGCCCGACCAAGTTCATCATCCACTTCGAAGCCAGAAGACTCACTGGACCCTTTTGACCCGAATGTTCGAATGGCTCTTGGAGTTGGCATCACCACCGCATACGTCTCAAGTCGTGGCGGGAACCGAGGTGGATTTGGACGTTCCCCAGCTGCGACCGAAGAAAAGTTCCTGGGTCTTGAACCAGAGCTGACCGAAGCCGAACGCCTCGGGTTCAACGAAGACCTTGGCAATCCTGACACGGCACTCTGCCCATGTTGCGGCTTGCCAATTCTCTCGCGAGCACCATTGGTTCGACCAAAGCCATCACCCATGTCAGAATCAGCGCACGTCGTTGTCAAGATGAGCGTTGGAAGTCTGGACGGGATGTTGGTTAGCAAGTCTGCGTTCTTCGAAGTCAACGCCGGCTCACTTATCGGGCGTCTCGACAGACACAAGTGGCGACAAACAATCGCTGCCACCAAGCTCTACATCAAAGAACTGGCGGAGCACGAAGCCAAGGTCAAAGCTGGTGACAAGAAGGCCAAAGCTCCAAAGAAGCCTGTGAGTGATGGCATTCTGAAGTTGGTCAAGAAGGAAGTCGCGATGCGTGTCTCGGCACAAACTGCAGACCAGATTCGGATCATGATTCAGTTGGCTGAAGAATTGGACTACCGACTTGTAATTGACCAAGCCGTTGAAGGTTGGGTCGTTGCTGAAGATCTGGTCGCCTCGAAAACGCCTGTCATCTACACACCACGTAAACTTCGAAATCCGACGCTCGGAAAAGAAGATTCAACCGGTAGCTACATCGGAGCATCTGGTGTGTTTGAGAAGGCTGGCGTGGCGTTTTCTGTCTCACCAATGGGTAGTTCCATTAGCCTCATGGGGCTGGCCGGACGTGATTTAACATCACTTCCGCTGGAAGCTGCATTCGTCGTCCGTGGTGGTGCCTCTGAGAGAGCAGCGTTGGATTCAATCACAATCGTTCCTGCCCGCATGATGGGGCTGGAGGATCGGATTGGCAGCATTGAAGTTGGCAAAGACGCCGACATCCTGCTGCTTAACGGCAACCCGCTGGACTACCGGACGTATGTGGAAACGGCCATGGTTAACGGCCGCGTCGCTTACAGTCGCTCCAAGGACAAGGTCTTCCCTGTGTTTGAACGAAATTAAACTGTCGCGGACATTCTCACTTACGAATGCCATGCTCGTCACAACGAGCATGGCATTTTTTTGCATCAATGCCCGTCGTCTAACGTCGAATCATGATCGTTGACTTCTCTGTAAGAAGATCGAAGACTTCTTCAATGTCCCCGGTCGCCAGCCGGATGCATCCTTTGGATTCCGCTTTGCCGATGGATGCTGGATCAATGGTTCCATGGATGCCGTATCCATCGCCAATACCAAGCCAGTATTCACCAAGCGGGTTTGCCGGATCGTCCGCCGCGACGGTCCCGCCTTCAGATGGGTAGTAGACCGGATTCTCTAGCTTATTCTGAACCTGGAACTCACCAACTGGCGTCGACATGCCCGCTCCAATGCCAATCTTGTAGCTGCGAACAAAGTAACCGTGCGCGTGAATGGTGAGTTCGAAATCGCTTAGGTCAACGACAGCGCCGAATGGGCCACGGATGACTTTCAGTTTCGATCCGGTGCGGACTCGGTTTGGAGTCACGTTGTTTAGCCGTGCAAGATATGTCCAGGGAACGTTGTACTTCGCTGCGATTTTGCCAAGCGTATCACCGGGCTGCACCACGTAAGGTTTCATGTAATGCGGCTGCGGAGCGGCGTAAATTGACTTCGCGGTGTGTTGCAGGCGTTCACGAAACAACTCGCGAGACTTTGGTTCGTACCAGTACAAAGTCGACAGATCTTTGTGAGCCGTCAGGAAGTCGTTTTCCTCAAGCAGGAAGTCAATGCGGTTTAGCTTCGCAGTAAGTTCTGGCGTTGCGACCAACCTTGCTTGCTTCTGAACTGACTGATGTGGTGTCGGTGATGCGATTGGCGATTCGAGCACATCCGCTGGCGGAGTCGCATCAGTAAACTCAGACATGTCAAAGTCTGCGAACGCGTCCGTGCTGGTGCTTTCCGTTGCGAAGCCAGCTTGCTGGATACCGGTATTCACCGAGGCCCTGGCCGTCTTGTCGTGGACGTTGAAGTCAACGCTCAAATCAGCCTCACTCAGGTCATCCATCGCGGGCTCAAACTGCTGCGGCGTGATGTCCGGGAGAGAGTAGTCTTCATCATCGCCCTCGGGAGCCGCGGCTTGGTCTGTGCCGGCCGTTTCGACTGCTCCGGTAGGAACGTCCAGCACCTCAAACGGTCGCCAGCCAGATTCCCATAGGAAGAACCCAGCAATGCCGACGACAACAAGAGTCGGAACAAACCACGAGCGCTGTTTCGGGCGCGAATACCGATCGGTCATCATCCTTGATATCCGGTCAGACAAGAGAGGAAGTTGAGGGGAGCCGGGAGTCTAGCAGAAGCGAAAAATTGCGACGACGCGAGTTCTCGCAGTCCGTAACCTATATCTCAATAACAACTTACGGCGTTGCTGTGGTGGTCGAAGCTGAAACCCAGTCAGCCAATCAGCGTTTTGAACGCCACACATCTGGCTGCAACGTCAGTCCGCCGTCAGCATGGAGCTCTCCTATCGGGCTTACCGCAAAGAGTCTATGAAATCGGTGCCTTGTTCTTCGCCATAGTTGACTGCTTCGCCCGATCGGCAGAACCGACAGCCAAACAACACGGGCATGCCAAGCGATTATTCGGGAAATTCGGCCCGCGATGTCCATGGTGGGCGTTTGGCGAGAAGTCCGACGATGAATGTGAGGAAACACCGAATTCCCCGTCGATTCTTGTCTGCACAGTGTTCATTCTGTGTTGTCGCAGAAAATACGAGTGCGGTACCGCCAACTAGCCAATACATCGAAAGTCAGGCCGATGCGAAACGTCCGTCGTCGGAAAAATTCATTCACAGAGCCCGCCATCGAGTCTCTCGAAGACCGACGATTGCTCACTGCTGAGATTGTTGGGAAGACCCTGCTCATCACAGGTACCGAAGGCCGCGACACAATCCTGGTTACGAAAGAAAACCAACGGTTCGTTGTCGTGGAGAACGGTCAAGAGCCTCAACTCTTCGGTCCTCT
The DNA here is from genome assembly GCA_045105495.1 of Planctomycetaceae bacterium. Classification (GTDB taxonomy): domain Bacteria; phylum Planctomycetota; class Planctomycetia; order Planctomycetales; family Planctomycetaceae; genus CAYNWT01. Next base: position 14,934 of record JBGCDN010000845.1, on the reverse strand, counting down.
GGGGCCTCTCGGATTGACACGTATTGAAATCAATGGCCTCGGTGGTGCTGACCATCTTCAAACGAAGGGTGTAACAGTTGTTTCTGTAATCAATGGTGGTGACGGCGACGACTACATCAAGGCTGGAAAATCGGCGAACCTGCTTCGAGGCAATGCTGGTGATGACACCATCATTGGCTCTGGTCTTCGAGACATCATTAGTGGCGGAAGCGGAAACGACTTCATCCGCGGCCAGGCTGACGGTGATGTCATCGGTGGTGGAAATGGCAACGACACAATCCTTGGAACGTCTGGTGCAGATCAGATTGATGGAGGTAATGGCAACGACAGCATCTTGGCTGGTGCCGGAGCCGACCATGTCTTCGGCGGAATCGGGAACGATACCATCGACGGTTCGCATGGCAGCGATTCGCTACGAGGCGGTGGCGGGCGTGATGTCATCAAAGGTAAGTCTGGTGCGGATACACTGCTCGGCGGCGGTGGTGCTGATGAGCTCGATGGTGGTGACGGCACTGACTTGCTGATTGGTGCTGGAGGTCGCGACCTCCTTCTGGGCGGCAACGGTCGAGACCTACTGACTGGTGGAGAGAACCGCGACACTCTCATGGGTGGCAATGACGACGATATCCTGATCGCCGGAACCGAGTTCCTAGGGGCTGCTGAACTGACACAGGTTGCAGCCGAATGGAATTCTGACAACGACTACGACCAACGCGTCGCCAATATTCGCAAAGGATCAGGCCAGCAGAACAGTCGCCTCAATGGCGATCAGTACCTCATCGGTCGCAACCGCAACAGCTTTACAACCGTGTTCAACGATCTTGGTTCAATTGATCAGCTCATGGGTGAAGACGGCGAAGACTGGTTCTTCGTCTCCGAGAACATGGGCGACGACGATACCCACGATCGAGGCTTCGGCGAACGTCGTGAAGTCATCTAGGCAACTTGCAGTTGCATTGGTGTGCGGCGACAACCTCGGAGTGGTTTTCGTTTGATTCGTCGCCGCGACGAGGTATTAGAATCAGGCTCGTGTTGGAATCATTTGGGTGGTCGCGGATCGCTTTTGAGAGGCAACGTGACTCGACGACCTGACCATGCGGCTTTGTAAATCGCGAGTATGATCTCCACGCTCTTGCGGCCTTCTTTGCCATCCACCGCCGGCGTTCCGCCTGTCTTAATCGCCTTCACGAAGTCCTTGATTTGGGCAAGGTGACCGGCGTAGGAGATCGCGTTTGGGTCGGAAGCTCCACCGCTGACTTCTGATTTCGCACCGAACTTCTTCAGGATGGTTTTGTCTTTTGCGAGCTTCTTTTCGAAGGTCCACGTCAGCAGGTGATCTTGCTCGACGATTGCAGACCCGGTTGTGCCGTGGATTTCTGTCTTCTTCAACAGGCCTGGCCATGCTGCGGTGGTCGCTTCCAGCACACCCATCGCACCGTTTTTGAATTTGACGCAAGCGACAGCGACGTCTTCGACTTCGATCCGCTTGTGAGCCAGCGTTCCGGTCACAGCAGATACTTCAGCAACGTCGCCCATGAACCAATACAGCAGATCCACATTATGGATCGCCTGATTCATGAACGCTCCACCGCCATCAAGTTTGTAGGTACCACGCCATCCGCCACTGTCGTAGTACTCTTGAGAACGCCACCATTTCACGTAGGTGTCACCAAGTGTCAGCTTCCCAAATCGACCAGCGTCGATTGACGCTTTCATGACCTGATTCACTTCACTGAACCGTGATGGGAAAATCGTACAGAGTTTCACTCCGTTCTTTTCGCACGCATCAATGATTTTATCGCATCGCTTGAGAGTGACCTCTAATGGTTTCTCAACGACCACATGCTTTCCTGCCTTCGCCGCTGCGACGGCTGGTTCAAGATGAGCCCCGCTGGGCGTGCAAATGTTGACAATGTCAATCTCAGGGTCGGCCAGCATGTCATCCAGAGTTTCGTAGGCTTTGCAGCCATACTCTTCAGCGAACGCTTTTGCTTTCTTAGTCGTGTGATTGAAACAACCAATCACCTTCGCACCACGCAGATCTTCAATCGCCTTCGCATGGTAGTTGGCGATCATGCCACAGCCGATAATTCCGAATCCTGTTGCCATTGAAGTCTCTCCGAGTTCCCTGTCTTGCTCGCAGAGAATGTAGCGAACTGGCGAAGCCTGCTGTAGCCGCCCATTGCAGTTTGTCGCAGTTCGGTTACTGGTCGTGGGAAGCACAACCACTAACATGACTGCAACGTTTCTACACCGCCGGACCTGCGCGAATGCGAATTCTGATCACGAACGATGATGGCTACGACGCCCCCGGGCTTGTGGCTCTGTATAAAGCTGCCAGTCAGCTTGGCGATGTATTTGTCGCCCCGCCGGCTGAGTGCCATAGTTCCAAGGGCCACGCTGTTTGTACAAAGTCGATCATGCGAGTGACCGAACATGACGTCCCTGAAATTGGCAAGGTTCACGCCATACATTCCAGTCCCGCCGACTGTGTTCGCATCGCATTGGAATTGATGCCGGAACCGCCGGATCTTGTGCTGGCCGGAATCAATCCTGGGGCGAACCTTGGCGTTGATGTTTATTACAGTGGTACTGTCGCGGCAGCGCGGGAGGCGGCGATTCTTGGGTTTCGAGCGGTCGCTGTATCAACCTACATGCGGGCAGACATTGAGCTAAGCTGGCCTGACAAGACACAGCTCACCGTTGAATGTTTGCCAAAGTTGCTGGATGTCTCGACGTCGCCCGGGCAGTTTTGGAACCTCAATTTCCCGGCGGTACAGCCCGGTGGGAAAACAGGTCCGCTGAAATTCACGCGGCAGAGTACAGAGCCGCAGGGTGTTGCGTATGAACCATGCCCAGACACGCCAAATGGGTTCCAGTTTACGGGAAACTACCAGCAACGCCCCGCAGCCCAGGACGCTGATGTACAGGCTGTGTTCGGCGGAGCGATCTCTGCGACGCTGCTGCAACTGGACACGTCTGCGGAAGTGCAGACGACCTAAGTCACCTCGACGGTTGTCTTCAGCCTGCGAATGCGGTTCAGGTAAATAGCGAAGCCGGGACGTCCGAACGATCGATTCTCTCGACCTTTGGGAAGTGATACGGACGCCTGCTACACTTGGCAAAACGACACACAAGTAACGTTGAGTCCCCATGGAAGTCATTCTTGCAAACCCACGCGGCTTTTGTGCTGGCGTCAATATGGCCATCGAATGCCTCGAAGAGTGCATTCGGATGTTCGGTTCTGACATCTACGTCTATCACGAAATCGTCCATAACAAGCACGTAGTCGATCGGTTCACCGCAGACGGTGTCACGTTCGTCAACGAGCTAGAAGAAGTTCCTCGCGGCGCTATCTTGCTGTTCAGCGCGCATGGCGTTTCGCCGGAGATTCGTCAGGTGGCTCGCGAACGCGATTTGAGAACGGTCGATGCCACTTGCCCACTGGTGACGAAGGTTCATCTCGAAGCAATCCGCTATGCAAAAGAAGGCTACAACATCATCCTGATTGGTCACGAAGGCCACGACGAAGTGCTTGGGACGATGGGTGAAGCTCCCGACAGCATTACGCTGGTCGAGACGCCAGAAGATGTAGGACGGCTTGCGTTTGGAGCCAGTGACAAGCTGGCATATCTCACGCAAACCACGCTGAGCGTCGACGAAGCGGGAGCCGTCATAAGTGCCTTGAGCGACCGATTCCCACACATCGAATCGCCTCCGAAGGAGGATATCTGCTACGCGACAACAAACCGACAGGACGCAGTCAAAGAGTACGTTGTTGGTGCAGACTTACTGATTGTGCTTGGCAGCCAAAACAGTTCCAACAGTCGTCGTCTAATGGAAATTGGCAAGACCCAGGAGATCGATTCTTTTCTGGTCGATTCCGTCAACGATCTCGATCGCGTCCGGATCGCGAAAGCTACAAAGGTGGTGGTCACAGCGGGCGCGAGTGCTCCGGAAGTTCTTGTTCAGGAGTGTATTGATTTCCTGAAGAACGAATTCGGTGCGACGGTCAAAGAAGAGACGCTGCGAGAAGAACATGTTAGCTTCCCGCTGCCGAAAGAACTGCGACAGTTGCAGCTTTCGGACGACACGGCCTCATAAGATTGACTCAGGCCGACGATCTCACCGAATGCCCCTACGTAACCACATTGGTTGGCGAACCGTTTAGATAGTTCAGGATATTCTGAACGCATCCGTCCGTCAGCCCGTCGATTCCTTCTGGAACTTGATCCGCTGAATGTGGAGTCAGTACGACTTGTTCGCACTTCAGTAGTGGATGATCTGCGGGCAACGGTTCTTCGACAAATACATCCAGCGCCGCTCCGCCCAAATGCCCACTGTTGAGTGAATCAACCAACGCGTCTTCTCTGACAATCGCCCCGCGAGCGGTATTGATAAACAGGCAGCCCGGCTTCATCAGACCAAGTTCCGTTTGACCAATTAATCCACGACTGTCGTCTGTAAGTTTGACATGAACACTGACTGCGTCACTCACGGAGAGCACCGTGTTTAAGTCCGCGTACTCGAAGTCTAGAGTGCGCGCTTTTTCCTGATCCGGATGAAACGACCAAGCCACGACCTTCATCCCAAACGCCCGCGCGCGACGAATCATTTCGCAACCGATCTGACCAGTGCCGACGATTCCGAGTGTCTTTCCTTCCAAAGACACAGCAATCTCGTGCGGCCACTCGCCACGCCGCATCAATTCAGTCATTCGAGCAATGCGGCGAGAGAGACTCAACATCAGGCAGAACGCGTGCTCAGCCACAACGGAAGCAGTTCGCCCGGGCACATTGCAGACTGTAATGCCAAGCTCCTTAGCTCGATTCAGGTCAATGCAATCGGTCCCAATACTGCAGAGCGCTATGAGCTTGAGGCTTGGAAGTTGTTCCAGCAGATGCCCCGGCCAGTGAATCAGTCCGCGCGAGTTCAACAGTATTTCTGCACCCTGAACCCGCGCCACCTGTTCCGCCTCGTCGCGCGGACGATCGCGGTGTAATTCCACAGACGCGACTTCACGCAGGCGGTCAAGATTCGGCGAATCGCCAATCATGACAGGTGCATCGCCGGGGATCACAATTCTTGGCTGTTTCATCTTCTGTTCGGTCCACAACAAGCGAGAACCCGTGCAACACAATGGGTTGCGCCGGTTCACGTTCTGGTTCGCCACAGGATGAATAAACGCAGGCAAAAATGCGACAGAGCGGACCGCATTTCGCTCGCCGCCGTAACAACTCAGCAGATTTTGAAACCTTCACACTACCACTTGAAAGCATGAATCAGCTTCAGGATACTCTCGTTTGATGTTCTGCATCAGCCGCCGTAGCTCAGTTGGCAGAGCGAAGCTTTCGTAAAGCTTAGGTCGCGAGTTCGAATCTCGCCGGTGGCTCTTCTATCTAGCACCGCCCGCGGTGCGTGGCTCACAACCGGCGTATGCCGCTGTGGTCCTTCAGCGTTCGTCGTGTCGCTCAAAATCAAGCGAACGGACGTTAAATAGAAGTAGATGGTCGAGCCCGATGTTCTGCAGGCCAAGGACGTCACCATCAGCTCTGCGAAGAAGTTGTGTGAGCCAACCGATGTGATTGGCCCACACACTGCCTACTTCTTAAGACGATGTCGAATCGGCATCAAACGGCTCGCCGAGACCGCTAAGCATCTCTACGTCGTAGTCATCGAATTCCAGACAGAACCACTCAGCGTCAGTCGCTCCGCCGCGAACCCAGTAGTAGCGTTTGGTTCCATCGCTACTTGTGTAGACAAATGGATCTCCTTCGACCAAAGGATTTTCCGACACCGACGGATTGTCTGTGAAGTACTCCGTCAATTGCTCTGTGTCGGAATCTTCCAGGGCATCTGTTTTTGCCCAGGCAACGTTTGCTTCTTCGAATTCGGCCGGTGTTGAGAATGTCGTTTCCGAATCGTCGATCGCACTTGAGTCCGAGGAACAACCAGAAGCCAACACGCAAAGGACGACTGCAAATAAGACGGTCAGGGAGAACCTCATTACGGTGTCTCCGTTCTTGCAGTAGTCGTCGATTCCTGCGAATCGGCAATCGCGTAAAGACGAGTCCCCGTTCGAATGAGCAAAGTTCCGTTTGCTGCAGCGATTCCGTAGACGATCGGATCTCTTGCACCCTCACGAGAGCCAGCTCGGCGTTTCTTGAAGCTCTCGTCCATGGCCTTCATCTCCGATTGGTCAAGTCGCCCGTCGCCGTTCTTATCTCCTGCAGTTGCGAACCGTTTGAACTGAGGTGGCAGCTCTTCCTTCGTGAGAACTCCGTCACCATCCTTGTCATTCTTCAGCAGCATCCCCATCAAGCCGCGTTTGCGTGAACCGGAGGCTCCCTTGTCTGACTCACCCGATGAACCGTGTCCGTGGCTACCAGCGCTATCGAATGATTCGACATACGTTTCTGGTTTCGCTGGCTTGTCTTTCGGCCACAGCCGGTTGACCGCGAGCCGTTCAAAGTTTGGTCCAGCCTTAATGACGTGTGTTTCACCTGACTTGCCGAAGAAGTAAACACGACCGTTGGAAACAAACGGCGTTGCCCAACAGGTGCAGTTCAGTCGCTTCGTGTAATGCCGTTTGCCGGTAAGCAAGTCGACACACGTGAGAACTCCCGACTTATTCAGGTAGTACGCACAGTCTTCGGCAACAACCGGGCTGGCATAGTCACTCAATACTTTGTCTGACTGCCAGGCGACGTTGAAGCTGGTTCCATCCAGTTTCAGGCACAGGTTCGACTTAGCAGCAGCGCTTGTATCTCCGAACTCTGGCAAGCGTGCTCCCAACAGCAGGTAATCGCCAGAAACAGTCGGGGATGGAACGGAATTCCCCTGCAGGTCAGACTTTGACCACACTGCTTTACCAGTGTCGGCGCCGTAGGCAGAAACTGAACCGGCCGAACTGATCAGGACAAGAGAAGTATTGTCGCGATGAGTCACAACAGGTGATGCCCACGAATTTCCCGCTGTTCGCTCTACCTTCCATTTGTCCTTACCCGTGGCTTTGTCGATTGCCACAAGCCAGGACGGTCCTTGATGTTCCAGCGCCAATATGACGGCGGTGTCCGACTGTGTAGGAGAGCTTCCCAGGCCGTGGTTGTTCTTGAATGGGCCGAAATCCTGTGACAAATTGCGTTGCCACAGCTTTTTTCCCTCGTGCGATAGTGCGACAAGATCTCCGCCTTCGAAGAACACGAAAACGCCGTTCTCATCCACAACCGGAGTCGGCGCCGCGCGTGCGTGCATGTAGTTGGATGAAGTCTTCGTCGCAGCGGGCAGCTTGAATCGCCACAACGATTCTCCGGTTCTCAGATCACGGCAGCTAACGCAGCATTGATCCTTCATTGGTCCAATCACGGATGCAAGAAAGACCTTGGTTCCGTAAATGACGGGAGTTGACTGGCCATAGCCTTCCAGTTCGTGTTGCCAGACAATGCCGTCTGTTGGATTCCATTGTATTCGGTAGTCACCAGCACTCTGTGAGGTTCCTCCGTTTCGAAACGAGGTCCAGCCAGACGACTTCGGCGATTCTGCAATCGCCGCCGATCCAGCAAGAAACGACATGGCCATGGTAACCACGTAGGCAGGTCGAAATGTCATTTTGATATCTCCTGTGTGAAGAGTGGTTAACCTTAGAATTCGCCAATAACCTGGCCGTCGTTGCGTGCGAACAAGTTTCGCTGGATTTCAATATCGATGTCTTCGTTGATCATTCGAACGCTGCCATCGCACAGCGATACCTGTGCCCCACCCGCATGCATGCTTCGCGGGCCTGAGAGTACTTCGCCGTGATGCGAATGGTCCGGCGTTTCAGAGTTTGGTGGCAAGTAGCCGTGGACAAGACTGTGGTAGCCTGTTGACAAGGCCCATGCCCCCGAGCGACGACCCTCATAACGGCTGGCAGGCATTGACAGCATGGCGTCGCTAGACATTCCGCACGGCGGACCACCCGACACACGCTTTAGCTGCCGCTGCGGATCCAATAGGACAGTGGTGTCCGGGCCGCGGTTTCCAAAGAGCGCTTCTGCCATAAACACGGTATTGCTGGAGCCATCAGTGATGTCACTCATACGTGTTCTGGACCCACGCCAGAACAAGCCATCGTTGGCTCGCGAGCAGTAGTTGGTCATCCGACCTGAACCACCGTTGACAAGGTAGTTGCTACCAGCCCATTCGGCTCCATTGCTGTCGATGTGGGTCGGCTTGCCAGAATCACTGGGACACAACAGCACCGAAAGCGGCCTTCTTACGATGTCCGCTAACAGTGGGTTAACCGCTGGTCTCCACGGAAGCCCAGTCTGCAAAGGCTGAGAGAAGTCAATCTGCTGATAGAGTCTCCCTTGATCCACAAAAGGAAGAATCTGAGACACAGCAGAGTAGCCGTACAACGACGATGACGCCTGGTTCGGAAAGGCTCGGTGCGTGTCGTGATAGTTGTGCATCGCGATTGCGACTTGCTTCAGGTTGTTCTTGCACTGAGTCCTTCTAGCCGCCTCGCGGGCCTGCTGCACAGCCGGCAGTAACAAGGCGACCAATATTGCAATGATCGCGATGACGACGAGGAGTTCTATGAGCGTAAATGCGTTTCTTCTGGTTCGTATTTTCATTTCGAATTTCTGAGGAAGGATTGCGATTGCGCGCGGAGCGCAGCGTGAGCGGTCACTCGAGGGTGAGTTCATAAAGACCACGGCGCGCGGCGGTTCCGCGTTTACAGCAAGCGGTCATACAAGACGCTCGCTGCGAAGCTGGAAGATGAGTTCGCACACCGAAAGGAAAGAGGGCCATTGCATCAAAACCTGATGCAGGCCTAGTGGTGTGCACTAAGCAGAAGCACTCGGCGGAGCACGCGCTTGGCCAACCGAGAAGCTAAAGAAGCAGCGCTCGAAGGGGCGGTACTCGAGAACCTCAATACAAGCATGGTGATTCGAGACGCTGACAATCGCAGATTCGATGCAGTGGCTTTGCAACCACTGACAAATCGGACAGTCGTCCGAATCGTGTGGCGGGATGCCTGAGTCATTCGGTGATTGCGGCTCCGGTGCCGGCGGATGTTCGCGATCGCAGCACTTCGGCTTCGGCTCCGCCATCTCAACGCGGCGCGTGTGTGAGAGACACGTACAGCGTTCGCCGTGCCAGATCGGCCCGGTCGCTCGCAGCGTCGCGTAGGCCGCCATCAAAGCCACGAGGCTCAGGCGCGCAAACAGATTGGGTCGGAAATTTCCGAGCATAGTGTTCTTGAGGTAAAGAACTTCGCCGTCCGACCAGTCACACGGTTTATCGTCCTTCTGATGGACGCTGTCAATTACACTGGATACACATATGCATATTTATTGCATGTGGGAATGTTGGCATCTCATTCTCTCGCCCGTCCTCGTTTCGCAATTAAATTGCAGATGTTTTGCAGTCGCAATAGCGATAAATTGCGTAGGTACAGATACTCTTAGGCAATCAGATGCCTTACGCGAGACTTTCGAAGACCTTGCTTCGTTATTGGAACCCAAGAAATGGCGATCACCCGTAAACGTAGATTCGGCACAACTCACCTTCTGTGCATGGCCAGCCTTACTCTTGGAGTGGGAAGCCTGACTGGCTGTTCAACTGACCCGACAGACGAACCGGCCGAAGAAGCGGTGGCCGTCGACGATCATGGTGACCACGGCCACGAGTCCGAAGACTCGCACCCAAAGACATACGCTGAGGCTGTCGAAGCGGTTGTCGGTATCAACGACACAATCAAGACCGCATTCGCTGCAGATGACGAAGACACGGCCCATGGCCCATTGCACAAAGTCGGACACGTACTTGAAGACCTCGGTGCATTGGCTGAAAAGGCCGAAATGACGGACGAACAACGTACGTCGGTGAAGGACGCGGTTGAAAAACTGTTTGAAGCTTTCGGTGCCGTTGATGACACGATGCATGGAAATGAAGGCAAGTCCTACGATGAAGTCGCCTCACAGATCAGTGAAAATCTCAAGGTCTTGAAAGACGCTTGCGAGAACGAAACAGCTGAGGAATAAGCCATGAGCAAATTCACAAAACGACTCAGTGGCATTCTCGCTCTGCTGGCAGTTGGAGTCGGAGTCGCTTTGGCTTACACGCACGATCCTGAGCTTGCGAACTATCGAGATACTGTCACCCTTGAGCAGGCTCCCACGGGCTCAGTCACCATCGAGGCAGCTCGAAAAGAGATAGACTCAACTTCAGATGTTGTTTTGACTGTCAGGATTGGTGCTCGCGATGTCAGCCAGTGGTGGCAGGCAGACTCCGCTTCCTTCTTCGCGTCCGAGGCCACCGAAGGTTCTCACTACAACGCTGGAGAGGGCCACGATCCAACCTCCTGCCCATTCTGTCGGCGCAAGTGGAAAGTTGAAGATTCGATGGTTCTGGTCCATCTCGTCGATGCAGACGGAAATCAGATCCCAGTGTCCGCACCCGATCTACTGAACCTAAAAGATGGTGACATCGTGGTTGTTCGCGGCAAAGCTTCGGTCGGTGAAGACGGTTTTCTCGTCGTGAATTCCGGGGAGATCTTTCTGGGTAGTTGACGGGATGACCGAACCCAGACTCCTAATCTGACTGATTGAAAAGCGAAGACCATGTCCATCGATTTGAAGCCAAAATCAAACCGTCTGCCCGTCACCGTCTTGAGTGGCTTTCTTGGCGCAGGCAAGACGACTCTGCTTAACCATGTACTCGCTAACCGCGATGGCCTTAAGGTTGCCGTGATCGTGAACGACATGAGTGAGGTCAATATCGATGCCGGACTCGTCCGTGAAGGGGATGCCAATCTCTCACGAACAGATGAGAGGCTCGTCGAAATGTCGAACGGCTGTATTTGCTGCACGCTGCGTGAAGATCTTTTGATAGAAGTTTCGAAGCTTGCGAGTGAGGGCCGATTCGATCACCTGCTAATTGAATCCACAGGAATCAGCGAGCCTATGCCGGTGGCGGAGACGTTCACCTTTGAAGACGAAGAAGGCAACAGTCTGTCTTTACTGGCGAACCTGGACACGATGGTCACGGTCGTTGACGCTGGCAACTTCATGAGAGACTTTGGCTCGTGGGACGATCTCGTTGATCGAAAAATTGGCCTCGACGAAACTGACACTCGCAACATCGTCGACCTGCTAGTTGATCAAGTCGAGTTCGCCGATGTGATTGTCATCAACAAGACTGATCTGATCGCTCCCGAAGAGCTTCAGAGTCTTATTGAACTGAGTCAACGCTTGAACCCAGATGCCAAAGTGCTGACGACAACCGAATCGCGTGTGGATCTGGCCGAAGTGCTCGGCACTGGGTTGTTCTCGATGGAAGCAGCTCAGTCGCACGACGAATGGCTAAGTGTGCCGCGTGGTGAGGAGGAAACGGAAACTGAGGAATATGGAATCTCTAGTTTCGTCTACCGAGCAAGAAGGCCTTTCCATCCCGAGCGCCTTGCCGAAACCATTGAGTCCGATATGGAAGTCGGCATGTTCAGCGGGGTCCTTCGTAGCAAGGGCCTGATGTGGATTGCATCGCGCCATGATTGGGCTCATGACTGGTCACAGGCGGGCTGTTCAGTTCGCCTGGACCCAGCTGGTGTTTGGATGGCCGCCGCTCCTGATGAAGAATGGCCCGAAGACCCGGACGAAGTTCAGCGGCTACGCGATTCTTTTGTCGGCGAATACGGCGATCGTCAGCAGGAGCTTGTGTTCATCGGTAACACGATGTCAGAAGAACTTGTTCGACAAACCCTCGATGCCTGCCTGCTGTCTGACGAAGAATACGCGTTCGGCCCAAGCCACTGGGCTGACTTCAAAGACCCCCTGCCCGCGATGGAAGTCGAAGAGACTGACGATAGCCTCGACTCAGAATCTCTGTCCCCTTCCGTCTCCTGAGGCGCATCGCCACCAATAGATTGAAGCTGCCGCATTGGTCTCGCTTGGCATACGTGTGTGTGTGGAGGAACCGAGTCCAAGCGAAATCCTGCGTGAATCGTCAGATCAGGGAGGCCCTGATCAAAGACGCCTGCAGTGAGTACTTCCGCCCCCTCACAACCGTGAGATTCGGCAAAAGTTTTCTAGTCCCCCAAGTCGATGCAATCGGTAGGACTGGTCGGACCGTGCAATGCTAACGCGCGGCTTGCTGCTATATGCAGCGATTGAGGGGGAGAAAACGTGACCGTTCGGGCGAAGAGACCGACGCGATGTCGACGCGCACATATCAGGCTAGGCCTGACTGTGATCGCGCTCGTGGTATGCAGTGAGAGGGGGATGGCTCAGGAAGTACCGAAGCCGCTGACTTCCCGCCTCGCCACTCAAATGTCACAACGTAAGCTGGTCGAAGGGCGTCAATTTGGCGCGTTAAACCGATTGGCTCAAGGCAATGCACCGGGGCCAAACATTCAGGTTCCCCAGGTGGTGAACCCGCCAGCTCAGCAAGTGGTGCCGCAACGAAGGAACTCGCCGCGGCGGGGTTTGAATGGGCTGCGGTTGCCATACTTACCAGAACTTCCACAAGGGCTCCGTTCACCGAAGTCGAACCCGCTTACTCAAGAGCGATACGACAGGTTCGTAACAGAAGAGCATGACCCGGAACAAACACTGACTCTGGTCGTGAACCGGCCGAAGGTCTTGCGATTTCGAGAGGCTCCCGTTCGGACCTACATCCCCGAAGCCGGCTCAGACATCATCGCGCTGCGGTATGTCGATCCGGCTGCGGCAACTCATGTTGCGATCGAACCACTGCAAACCGGGTCTACCGTGTTGTCGATGTGGTTCAACGATCCGGATGCACCGGGCGGACAGCAGTACCTCAGTTGGCTGGTCAATGTGATCGAGGACCCTGAACAAGGGCGTCGACTCGAAGCCGTATACGCAGCGCTCGAGGCCGAGATCAATCAGAATTTTCCGAACAGTGTTGTGCGACTGTCGCTGGTTGGTGACAAGTTGCTGGTTCGCGGACAGGCTAAAGACATTCAGGACGCTTCACAGATTCTGCGGATCGTCGGGTCGAACGCACCTGGCGGCCCACAGGCGGTTCCGGTTCGTAATGTCGATCTGAACCTCGTGTCCGGGTTGAACCCAAACGGCGACAATGCATTCGACGATGGCGAGATTCAATCGTTGCTGCTTCGTACCGCCGAGCAGGATGCAATCGAAGCGGGTTCCACGGTCATCAACATGCTGACGGTTGCTGGTGAACAGCAAGTGAATTTGAAGGTGATCGTTGCAGAGGTGAATCGCAACGCACTGCGAGCAATCGGTGCGAACATGAGCGTTGGACCGGGTAATTCTTCCAGCTTCATGAGCGCGTTCGGGACGCCGAGTGTTGTGCAGGGTTTGAACTCGAACATCATTTCTGCTGAAGGCGGAACGTTTGGTATCAACCGAGGTGACTTCCAACTGGCAGTGAACGCACTGCGAAAACTTGGATACGCACGAACGCTGGCTGAACCAAACGTTGTTTCCATGAATGGCCAGCCGGCAATTTTTCGAGCAGGTGACACATTTCCCGTCCCGGCGGCGAACGTCAGTTTTGGAGCGGCGGCTCAGAGTGTTTCGCAGCAGTTTGTTGGTGTTCAAATTCGGTTCTTACCAGTCATCACAGATGGCGATCGCGTTCGACTGCAGCTTTCTGGAACCGTCAGCACGCTGGACAACGCATTGCAGGCAAACATTGGCGGGGCGAATGTGCCGGGCACAAACACACGCAACTTTTTCACAACTGTTGAATTGCGAGAAGGCCAAACGCTGGCGTTGGCAGGGTTGATTAGCCGTTCGTCACAAGCGAACTCGTCGCGAGTGCCGCTGCTGGGTGATGTGCCCGGACTGGGGCGTTTGTTTAATACAGATGACACTGCCGCTCAGGAACAGGAACTACTGATCCTGGTGACACCGCAGTTGGTGCGGCCACTAGACGATCAGGAAGGTCTGCCGCTACCAGGGTCGGACATCTTCGAACCGGACGACCTTGAGTTCTATGTCAACGGGCGAATCGAAAGCTGTCGACCAGAAGATTTTCGCAGTCCGATTCGAACAACGTGGGATCGAATTCGAGCCGGACGAAACGCACAGAGCCGATTGTTGATCGGGCCAAGTGGTTACTCGAACGGGGCAATGCAACCGAACCACGTCATGCCGCCAAGCGGTGTGGTTCCGGCTCAGCATGTCGTTCCAGTTCGCTCAGGCCGCGCTAGGTTGGGAGGTGGTAGCCGATGAACGCATACCAAAACATAGCCGTATTGTCGGTCGTCCTTGTCAGCTCGGTTGGCTGTCAGTCAACTCGCTGCGGTCCAGGTTGTGCAGATCCAAACGACTGCCAGCCAGGCGTTCACGCCGAGAATTGTGTCGTCCCACGACCGTTAGGTTCATCAGTTCGTACGCACTTTGACATGCAGCGTCAGGGTGCGGCCAGAAGCGATTTCGTGATCAATCTGCACGAGTGGTACCAGGGCGGTGAGGCTCTTGGTCCGGACGGGCGGCGTCACATTGCAGAGTTGGCTCAACGTATGCAGACCGAACAGCATCCTGTTGTTTTGGAACCAGCCGAGCCTGATTTGAATGTGTCTCCAAACATCGAGACCGCTATCCAGATGGCTCGAGCGAAAGATGAGAACCGCCGAATGACCGTGATTCAACAGCTGGCCGCATCGGGCAGCGTTGGGGCAGACTCGCGGGTTATTGTTGCCTATCCACAGGCAGAAGGGCTTCGCGGCGATGAGGCCGTTCGTGTCTTCCAGAGGCTGAACAGCCGTGGTGGCGGTGGCGGCTTCGGCGGCGGCGGAGGAGGTAATGCTGGTGGGCTTGGCGGCGGCGGAGGAGGACTTGGTGGTGGCGGCGGTGGATTAGGTGGCGGCGGAGGGAGCTTCTGATGTCGCCATGCTCTCTACCCAGTCGATTGCAGCTCACCATTGGGATCTGCGTACTCGCATGTACCGGCTGC
>JBGCDN010000844.1:0-2868 GCA_045105495.1 Planctomycetaceae bacterium | reverse complement strand
GCTTGGGGCACCCGCACCGTTGATGCCGACAACTGGCGTGCCCACGTATCCAGCAGCGGTCGTCGCATCAATCGTTAACGAATCCGTAATCACAAGCGCAGACAATGTGCTGATGACGTAACTAGCGGCCTCGGGAAAATTGAATTCAATAACGTCGTGACCCGGATTGGAATTTGCGTACTCGATTGCAGATCGCAGCGACCCAGGACCAGAGTCGTTCAAGCTCGAGACCATCGCATCGGCGGCAATGATCTGGGTCAACCCGTTGTAATTGCGGTCGTCGATCCTGGCTTGCGCCAGCGAGGTCGTCAAGAACGCAGTCTTGTTGAAGCTCAAGTTGGGCTCAGCCAACGGTGTATCCGGCAACCAAGTCACCGTATCGTCTGTCTCCAAGACTCCGAATTCGCTACCGTGATTGACGTCTTCGCGGAATTCGCTTTCTTCACCAACGTAGACCCGATCAGGGATACCCGTCATTGTAAACTCGAAAGGATCATCATTGATGAATCCGAGTTGAGTCGGGAAGCCCATAGGATCTTCGACATCAACAGCGTCTTCTAGCTCGATTCCAAGGACTCGGAAGCTGTCGACTCCGTTTACCGCCCCGTTTGCCGTAAAGTCAAATGGCACGCCTCCAACGACTGTTGAGGTGACTTTGCCTTCTGGTGTATCAAACGTGATCGTGTACTCACCATCACCGAAGGTAGCTGGCAAGGTCGCCTCTAGAAAATTTGGGCCGAATGAAATCTCGTAGTCGTAGCCGATCGCCAGTGCGGGATCCCACCACTTTCGTTGGCTAAAACCATCTCCATCACCATCACTTAACGAACTGCAGCTGCCACAAGGCGGCGGAGGTGGGAAGAAGGGGTTTGGTATTGGCGACGGCGGCAGCGGCGGAAATGGAGGTAGTGGGGGAGGGGGAATTAACGGTGGTGGCAGCGGCAAATCTGGATTCGGACCGGGTGGTGGGGATGGTGGCTTAGGCTGTGGCAAGGGTGTTGGGCCAGGTGGTAACCCTGTCGCTCCGCCGCCACCTCCTCCGCGGAGATCCTCGGTTTCCACGTGCTTATATCGAAACTCGTACGTCATCTCGATCGTCTGTGATTCTGATCCCTCCAGTTGTAGGAGCCACTGATGGGCGATTCCCATGTCGCCTGCACCACTGGTGGTTCGGCCATTTAAACTGGTTGCGACATCGTCATTCAATAGCTCACGGATGTCATCGGCTCTACCGACTTGACGACGGCTAAACAGGGGGCCAAGAGTCCGGGTCGCTTTCATCGTGCTCCCGAACTCGTTTTGCTGAACTAAAGAAGTGGAGCTCACAGGCGTTCCGAAATAGTCCGACTCTGGGAAATTCGGATCCGGGTTGGCATCCATGAACGAATACAGATGGAAATTGACAGGGTCATCTGAAATAGCGGTGACGGTGATTTCCGAAACCAGATTCACATTGTTGATAAGCTGTGGGTCATCGGCAGCAGTTGACGCATCGCCGTAGTACTCCAAACGATACTTCAGCATGACCCACTGTCCGGTGCTAAGTATATACCAGCCGCCAACCTCATTGTCGTTTTCCCAGAAGATGAATGGTCGACTGGTGTCCAGTCGGCGCTCAGGTTCGTTGTCGATGCGATACCAATACCAGTGCTGTTGAAGAACTGACTCTGACAGTTTTTTGGGTGCGGAATACCCCTGCCGCACAGCCAAGTTGTCGACCCGGCTAAGGTCATTCAGTCCGACTAGCTTCTCCGATCCATTCTCGGTTGGGCTGTACGTGATCGCCCAAGGTCCGTAGACGGTATCAGAACCAGAACCCTCACGTTGGCGAGCTGTCATGTCTCGTGAGGCAACGAGCACGACGTGATCTTCGACTTCACCATTGGGCGCATTACCTGTTGGGGTCGTGGCAACATTCGGCTGCTGTGCGAAGCGGACTCGCGCATACGTTGGTCCGTAATTCACGTTTAGTTTGTTGCCAAACGAAAAGCCGAATCGATTCGCGGACAGGGTGTACTCGATCTCGTCCAGTCCTGCGGAAACGAAAGCATCGGAAACGATGTTCTCGCCATTGTCATCCCAGTCTCCGTCGCGATTGAAGTCGATCCACGCGTTGACATATCCATCGACGGAGGCGAGCACACCCAGCGTATTCCTGCTATTAGTCAGCACGGTGCCGAAGAATGCGCCATCGTCGTCTGGCAGGCCAGTGTTGTCGTCGGCGTCTGCGCCCACACTGGGGGATCCGTCAGCCTCTCGATCTACAAAATTCCCCAGGAACGTTATTCCGTCAACAACATGCGATGCACCATTTGCCGATGAAAGTGTTGGGTACGCAGATGGCGCGTCTCCGAAGTCGAGAGAAGGCGGTGTCGATGTGAACAACTGAACTGCATAGTCTTCGACTTCCCCGTCAACGGCGAAGCCAGTCGCTTCGTGGCCCCCTACGCTATCAAAGCGAAAGCGGGCGTACGAAGTGAACGAAGCGGCGATTCCGGCAGGGACGGAGAATGAAACACTATTTTCGCCTGCCACTACAGCCAAGTCATCAAAGATCTGTTCGGCTGGATCGTCAGTCCAAGTTCCGTCGCCACTAAAGTCGATCCACGCGTTCAGGACGCCATCCCGCGACGCAGTAACGTCGATCATTACGGTTTGCCCAGCGATCAGTGGACTAGGAAACTTGACGCCAGATTCATCATCACCCAAACCGACCAAAGACGTATCGCTTTGGTCATCAAGCACGGCAAATGCACTCGGCTGACCGTCAACGTCAGCGTCCACGTGAGTGCCAAGGTAGTAGTTGCCAGCGATTCCGTGGTATGCACCGTTGTCCGCCAGCAGCGTTCCGTAGGACTCTGGCGCATC
>JBGCDN010000843.1:0-3445 GCA_045105495.1 Planctomycetaceae bacterium | reverse complement strand
GACCGCCAACATGGATGCGCAGATGTTGGCGATCCTCATCATGAAGCCGAAGGAGCTCTCCGCAAAAGAGCTCGACACGATGGTTCGCGAGACGCAGTTCTCGTGGGTGACGGATTGGCTGCAGTCGTACATCATCAGGCACCAGCCCGACGCCGAGAGAGAGAGGCTGCGCAAGAAGTGGGGGAAGGAAAGCGAGAAAGACAGTTGGGTCTCCCGAGCTGGCTGGCATCTGGCCGCATCGATGATCAACAAGGGCCTGGATGTTGGTGATGTGGACGCGCTGCTAAGTCGCATCGAGAAGGAGATGCCCAAAGCCAAGCCGGAAACGCAGTGGACGATGAACAACACCCTCGGCGCCATCGGGATGAAGTACGCCAAGCACCGCAAGCGCGCGGTCGCCATCGGCGAGAAGATCGGCCTCTACGGAGACTGGCCGATGCAAAAGGGTTGCGTTCGCCCCTATGTCCCAGAGTGGGTTGAGGATTTGTTGAAGCGAGAGAGCTAGCAAGTTCCAGCGCGAGTAGGCTTAGGCCATGCACACAGACATTCGAGGGAAATGCGCAAGCGTTATCGTCCGTCGCGGTTTAGAATAACAATTGCCTTCCGGCCGTCATTTCCCCCGACGGCTTTCCTAAATCGAAATCGGATTTGACGTGTTTGTTTCTGGCAGTACTAGAGCCTCGGCATCGCTCTTCGGATGCCTTGTTATCGCGATCGCGTCGGTTTCAGCGGGGGCACTCGCTGAGGAGACACCTGCAAGCATCGAGCTTCAACGCGTTCTTTCCGAGCACTGCAGCGACTGCCATTCGGATGACGTTCAAGAAGGCAGTGTTCAGCTCGACAACTTTGTTTCGCTCGATTCGGCTCGGAAAGAGAGTCTACTGAATCGAATCGAAGAACAAGTTTTTCTAGGGCAGATGCCGCCGCAGGACGCCGGTGAGTTCTCGATCGAACAGCAGAACAAAGTGCTTTCGCTCATTCGGGGCAACTTCGCTGATCTTGGTACAACGTCGTTGTTTCGAGAGAAGATCAAGTCGCCCGGCTATGGAAACTACGTCGACCACGATCGACTGTTCAGCGGCGAAATCAAAGCGATTGCGTTCTCTCCGCCGAGACTTTGGCGAACAAGTCCATACGTTTTCGATAGCGTCAAATCTGATTTAGGGGCCGATCCGAAACATCTTCGTCAGCCGTTTATCGTTGACGACAAGCAGGGCATTCGTGACTACGCGTCGTTGTTGTTTGCCGACTCAGCGGTCGTTGATGTCCTGATGACCAACGCAGGCAAGTCGGCTGATCGGCTCATGCAGCAAGTTCCCATTTACCGAACCATCGCTGAAAGCGATGAAGCACCCGGCGATGCCAAACTGAGTCAAGCAGTCAGGCAGCACTTCCGACGAGTTGTCTATCGAGAACCCACGGATGGCGAACTCGCTCGTTACGTTTCGTTATTCCACGGCTCGGCGAAGGATTCCGGACACTTGGAAGCTCTGCGAGTGACCTTGATGGCTGCGATGCTACACCATGAATCGGTGTACCGCATTGAAATCGGCCTCGGGCCAAAAGACCAGCACGGCCGACGAATTCTCTCACCGACAGAACTCGCGTTCGCCATCGCATACGCTCTAACTGACGAGCCGCCAGATGCCATCCTTCTGCAGGCGGCGAAGTCGGGCCAGCTGGCGACGACAAACGACGCCAGGGATCAGGTAAAACGACTGCTCGACGATGAAGCAATCCTCAAGCCAAGAATCCTTCGATTCTTCCAGGAGTTCTTCGGCTACGTGCACGCTCACAAGGTTTTCAAGGACGCCAAGCGCTCCGGCGGCTTCGCCTACTACGGCGAAAACTACCCGGAGATGTACGAACGTGACGCCGACTTCTTCGTGATGAAAATTCTCGAACGCGACACTGATGTGTTTCGCGAACTGCTAACCTCAAACGAGTACTACATCCTGCGACGGCAGACCTTCCGCAACACGGTTTACGATTTCTATCAGAAGAACAAAGAGGAACTCGACGCCGGCGAAATTTCCGAAACGAAGACGCGAGAACTTCTCGACCGACTCGACCTACGTGGGTGGGATGAGCTCAACCGAAAATACAACCTGCACAATTTCAACAAGGGTTTTAACGGTAGCGTGCGGGCCATCAAGCAGATCGTGAAGGAATGCCGGCAATGGAAGCACACGGAAGATAAAGACACGCTGTTGCACGCGATGCAACCGCTTTACAAGAAATATCCGATGGTCTACGACCTGACCGACGACGAACAGGATTTCCTGTTGCCTCAACCGTACAAGCGGCCCAATCGAGCTGGTATTTTGACTCATCCGGCGTGGCTGATTGCTCATTCGTTGAACGATACGACGGATCCAATTCGTCGAGGCAAATGGATTCGCGAACGACTGCTGGCAGGAACGGTTCCCGATTTACCCATCACTGTCGACGCAACGATTCCAGAAGATCATGCGAAGACTCTGCGTGAGCGGCTGATCGTCACCGAGCAACAGGAATGCTGGCGGTGTCACGTGAAGATGAACCCGCTGGGCCTGCCGTTCGAAATCTACGACGACTTCGGACGATACCGCACAGAAGAGAGTCTCGACAAACTTCCGAAGAGGAAGGGTAAGCATCCGACGAAACCAGTCGATGCGACTGGCGTTCTCGCAGGGACGGACGACGGTAAAGTCGACGGCGAAGTTAAGGATGCGTTGGACCTGATTGACCGGTTGGCATCATCCGATCGAGTTCGCCAGAGCATCGTTCGTCACGCGTTCCGGTACTTTATGGGCCGCAACGAAATGCTGACGGATTCACAAACACTCATCGCGGCGGATAAGGCCTATCTGGACAGTGACGGCAGCTTCAATGCAGTTATCGTGTCGTTACTGACGTCTGATTCGTTTTTGTATCGTAAACCATAGGGCCGGTTCCCACCCGGCCGAGACAATGATGTCCGGTAGGGACCGGACCTACAAGCTCACACCGAAATTCAATCATGCCACAAACACGCCGACACGCATTGAAGAGCCTCTCTCTTGGAACCGGCAGCTTTCTGCTGACACCATTCCTGAACCAAGTCCAACTTCAGGCCGCCGGAAATGCGAGCGCGTTGCCTAAGCGTTTCGTATTCGTTGTGAAATCCAGCGGTATTGTGCCTGAAGGGATCACGCCCCAACCATTTACAGGCGAAGAAGCCCGCAACGAATCACTTGCCAATGTTGCTCTGCCAAAGTCGATGGCGCCGCTCGAACCATTCAAGGATCAGCTTTCGATTGTTCAGGGACTGTCCGGCAAAATGTGTCGAGGCGGCCATAGCAGTTGGTTCGGCGCGATGGGCGTCTACATGACCGGAGGCGAACACGATCGGGGCGCCATTCTGCGAGCCACTGCCGACGCTGAGCTGGCGAAGATCAACCCGGCTCCGTTCAATCATGTAGGC
>JBGCDN010000842.1:0-9098 GCA_045105495.1 Planctomycetaceae bacterium | reverse complement strand
CAGGAATCGAAATTCGAGTGTCGCCAGCTACTGACGGACGTCAGTGATCGTGGCCTGCGTGGTCGTGGTCATGTCCAGTGTCTTCAACCGGGTCGTGCCCATGGTTGTGAACATGTGCTGGTTCCAGGAAGCCGATGCCGTATGCAATCGCAAGGCCCGCGATCAACAAGCCACTGAGCTGCAGTCGATTGTGTGAATGGAACTCCATCTCTGGAAGAAGGTCGCCCAGCGAAATGCAAAGAAAGACTCCCGCCGAAAACGTCAACGCACATCCGATGACCACCGACTGATTCGCGCCAAGCTTCGATAGACCAAACACAAACAACAGCGCACCAAGCGGGCACATTGTGGCGAACGCGGCGTTCACGACGTTCATCCAAATTCTGGACCAGCCAGCCGACTTCATGAGCGTCGTGATGGAGATGGCGTCCAATGGCTTATGCAGTGCGATCGCCGCAAACGTTCCCAAGCCAAACAGCCTGAAGCCGCCTCCATGTGCCGCGTCGGCTTGAATGCTTGCTCCTAAGGCAAGACCGTCAATCAGAGTGTGCAGCGACAGTCCAAAAAAGACACCCAGCCAACTCAGTTCGTGTGTTCCATGGTTGTGGCCATGATGGCCGTGGGAGTGCGAATGCTGTGTGTCGTCGCCGTGAGCTTTGTCGCAATCGTGGTCGTGTTCAGGGTCAGGAACATCGTGCGAGTGAAAATGGAACATGCGGATCAGCAGAAACATGGTGACAACACCAATCACCATCCACCAAACGCCGCGGTCAATTCCACCGGGGCCAAGTTCATGCAGCCCATGAGGCAAGAGATGGAATAGGCCGATGCCCAGCATCAGACCCCCGACGACACTCATCAGCATTTGCATGCGGACGTGAGTCAGCCTGAGGATGGACGGCAGCCATCCACCCAGCATGGAAGACAGGACGATCAGCACTGAATAAGTGACAAGAATCCATGTTGTTGAACTGCTTGCGGTTTCGGCCACCGCTGGTTCGTCAGCGATCGGTTGAGCAAGTGCAACAGAGGGCGTCGCGAGCGCGATCGCCAGCAGGATCAGGACAAACGACGATCGCATTTTGGGAGTTCCAGGGATTGTCCGCTGCCGGTCTGGGCGTCGTGGCGGACCAAAGCGAGAGATGAAAACGACGGCGACCGAGTGTAACGCGTTTCGACGCAAACACGAGTCCATTCAGGATCGAAGATGGACATCGGTTGCGTGTCAGACGGTGGCCGCAAGAATACACGCTCGGTCATCCCGAGCGGGTTTTTCCTCTGCCGGAGTTTTGTGTGGAAGTTATCGTCGAATCCATCGTCGCGCTGGTTGCCCTGACAATGATGGAAATTGTACTGGGTATCGACAACATCATCTTCATTGCGATCCTGACCGACCGACTGCCCGAAGAACAACAGGACAAGGCACGTCGCATCGGGCTCGGTTTGGCCATGGTCATGCGCATCGGATTGTTGCTGGCGTTGGCGGCCATTATGGGGCTGATTGAACCCATCTTTCAGCTGTCCGATATTGGCATCCCACTTAGCTGGCTGCCGGAAGAACACAGGGCCGAGATTAACGGCATATCGTGGCGTGACATCATTCTGTTCTGCGGCGGGCTGTTTCTTATCGGAAAGAGCGTGCGGGAGATTCACGAGCAGTTCGAAGGCGATGACGAGCTGGCTGTTTCAAAACAAACGACTTTTGGTGGCGTGCTGTTTCAAATCGTGCTGCTGGACATCATCTTCTCGCTGGATTCTGTTATCACCGCAGTTGGTATGGTGGAACCAGATCAGCAGTGGGTCATGATCACCGCGATTATTCTGGCGGTTGGCGTCATGATGTTTTTCGCATCAAGAGTCAGCTCCTTCGTGAAGCAAAACCCAACCGTGAAAATGCTTGCGCTGAGCTTCCTGATCATGATTGGTGTCATGCTGGTCGCTGAAGGAGCCGGAACGCACATCAACAAAGGCTACATCTACTTCGCGATGGCGTTCAGTCTGATTGTCGAGCTTCTGAACATCAGCCTTCGACGGAAGGTAGTGCCGGATCCATCGACTCCTTCAGCGATCGATTGAAGGCCCAACGGCAATTCAGAAACAGTCATAGAAGGAGAGTCTCATGTTGACCGTCGTTCGCAATGTGTGTGTGTGCTGTCTCGTGTTCGCGTCGTCATATGCGGTTGGTCAAACGTCCGCACCGCCGAAGATCGAACGGGTCGAAGCCGGAAAATTTCGCGCTCTGACAGAACCACCGTGTTCCTATTGTGCGACGCAGCATCGCAAGGGATTTGTCAAACAAAGTGACCGCGTTGTCGCGTGGTTGCGGGCAGCTCATAACGGTGGAGCGATACCGATACGGCATTTCCTTTCGGGTCCTCGGGTGATCAACGACACCTATGGCTTGTTCTTCTACGACCCTGATGGCGGGTATGTTGCAGCGTACGCCAAGGATTACGGTTACGAATTGGTTGGCTGGCGTCGCGGCGTCATGGTCGTCCAAGGCAGGGACGGAACGCTTTGGTCAGCACTCACTGGCCGGGCGTTTGAGGGGCCGAAAAAGGGACAGCGCCTGAAGAGAATTCCGTCGATGGTTACTTCCTGGGAGCACTGGCTGATGCTTCACCCGGAATCGACGGCTTATGACATGTTCGATGGCAAGAAGTATTCTGCCACTCCCCTGCCGACGAAGATGAGCGACATCGCAAAGCGTTCGATGGGAACCGTTGATGCTCGCCTCCAACCGTCCATCAACGTGCTGGGCGTTGAGTTTGCTGAACGACAAAAGGCCTATCCACTGAATGGCCTTCCGGAACGTGCGTGTCTGCGAGACAGTGTTGAGGGGCGTGACATTGCTATCTTTTGGTATGCGCCCACAAAGACCGCGGTGGCTTTCGAAACCAAGTTAGGTGACCAGACTCTTACGCTGTATGCAGACGACGTGTCTCCGGAAACGGCACCGTTTAAGGACAAAGAAACCGGAACGCGATGGACGCTAGCCGGGCGAGCTGTTGATGGCCCATTGAGGGGAAAAGAGCTGAACTGGGTCAACAGTATCCAGTGTCGATGGCATGCGTGGTCGGCTGAATATTCGGAAACAGAGATCTATGAATCTGCAAAGTAGTCGAACCCATTCATCTTGGGCGAATTTTCGCTTCACGTTTGCGATCGCCAGCGGACTGTTGCTATCTAGCTTCACAGCGACTGCTGAATTATCCGCTGAAGATGCAGCGCCGTTTTATGGAGCGATGTTGTCTGCTGAACACGCAACCGTAGCGCGCCTCAAAGAACTTAAAGCGGCCGGCGTCAATGCGATAGCGATTCCGATTCACAATGACGAACCGTCGCGGGCGTCGGAAACGAGAGCGTTCAAGCGAATTCAGGACGCAGGGCTAGCGTTGTGCTTCTGGATTGAAGTTGCTCGCTGCCCGGAATTGGCAGAAGCTCATCCGGAATGGATGGCCAGTCTGCAGGGACATCCCGAATGGCGACGCCTGTTTAAGGAAACGCCGCCCGCGGGCGAAGGAGAAGTTGCCAAAACATATCCGTGGGTCCCAATTCTGAACAAAGAACCATTCGCTGCTCAACTGTCCCGCATCACCACTTTGCTTAAGAACCGTCCGACGCCGAAGACCATCTTCCTGAACGACATCCAAGGGGCACCATCAGCCTGTGGATGTGGTCATCATCTTTGTCGATGGACCAGCGACTACGGGAAGCTGCGCACCACAACTCCGCTTGGGAATCGGGCACCTGCTGACTTCCTGACGGCTCTGAAGAAGCTGGAGCCCACGGTCGAGCTTGTTCCCGTTTGGACAACGGAATGCGAAAAGCACGATGGCGACAAAGACGGCCTGTGTCACGGAGTCAGTTGCTTCGACGGTATCTGTTGGAAGGCGTGGACAGAACAATTGATGCCGGTCGTTCGCCAATCACGAACGCTTGGTGTACTGCTTCCATACAAGGAATTTCAACGAGACCTGTCGATCTATGGACCGAAAGCTGGTTGGATTACGCACGCTGTGGAATCGTTCCAAACGATGCCAAGGCGTTACCAGAAGAAGCCGATCGAACCGTCCCAATTACTGGCCGTCCTGCAGGGCTGGGACGTGACCGACAAAGAAATTGCCATTCAGATAGATGTTGCACAGGCGGCCGGAGTTCAACGCCTTCTCGTGGCGCATGACAAGATCGATCAGGGTTGGACGCCTCAGATTACGAAGGTCCGTTAACCTCAATCAAAGCGCCAAGCCGGACTCATTAATCCATCACTCTGCTGTTTTCGGACTGATGGTCGGCAGCTTGGCTGGTTCAACTTTTGGCGTTGGCTTCGGCGGCGCTGGAATCGGCTTGATTGTTGGCGCGGTTGGTGTTGGCGAAGCAGATGGAGCGTATTGCGGCAGCGCGAGAGGTTTGCGAGAAATTGTTGGCTTGGGTTCTGGTGTGAGTTGTTTGAGACCCGGCCATTCTGTTGGTGTGGTTGGTTCTTCGGGCAATGGTTCAAACATCTCGTGAGAGACGGTTTGAATGTCAGGCTTTGAGGTCGTGACGACGGGTTCGCTGATGACCCCGGAGAACGGGTACTGCGACAGTGGTTCGTCGATCGGTGCGACAGGTTGGGCTGGAATGGGGGTCCGTTCGACGACCTGCATTGGACGGTCCCACACGCGGTTCTCTTGTGGTTGTGGGATGGAACCGAGCGATGACGGATCGACCGGATGCGTGGCCATCATGGTGTTTCGAGCCGGTGCTGGAACTCGTACCGCAAATGGGGCAGGGACCGACGGCGGTGGCACCGTAGCGGCTTGAGATGGCGTTGCGGTCAGAGCGGTGTTGTAGCCGTAGACGGGAGCCTGGCTTACGGACTTCCAAGGCGATCGACCATTGCCTGATGTGACTCGGATGGCCGGCTGTTCCGGAATCGTTTCTGCTTTCGCGACGGTAATTGTCCGCGCTGGCGCTGGTTCGACGGCCATTCTTCCATTGATGAGTGGAAGCTGATCTGGCTGAACCACTTCGATGTCCTCGAACTCCTGCCGCAGTTGTTCGCGAGCCAAATCAATCTGCGGGTCAGCAGGTGCGAAATCGTTCTCGAACGAAGCGACGTCTGATTCTGGAGCGATTACGGGTTCAGGTATCACTTCGGGCAGCGGATCGGCTGCTGCAACGGCGTCTGTTGGCTTCCCATCCGGGAAGAAATGAGCAATCGCACGATCGGCGTGTTCTTTCGAGCCGGCTCTTTCGAACAGTGAGTAAGCCGCTTCGTACTCGCCGTCTGTGGCTTTCAATCGACCGAGGTTGTTGGCGGCACGTGCATGCCCCGGATTGATATCGAGCGCGCGTTGCAGGAACTTGGCGGCGACGGATGGTCGATCCTGTAGTTGGTACGAGTATCCAATGTCGCTAAGCAAGTCTGGTTCGTGCGGTGTCTGAGCCAACGCGCGGCGGTAGTGGTCTTCGGCTGTTACGAAATCTTCCTGAAGGTCACCAATCACACCCAGCCGATGATGAGCCACTGCATTTTCAGCATCCTGCTTCAGCACTCGCCGATACAGAGCCTGAGCGCGTAGGAGGGTTTCGTCTCGTGAGAACCCTTCGGGTTCGCTGGTTGCTTCACTCAGCAAGTCGTTGGCGTCGTCCAGCAGTGATCGCACCATGCGCCGAGCGCTTTGTGATTCCGGTAGTTCTCCGCTGGTCAGAACAGTTTCTTCGGTCCGAAGATCAGAGCTCGCATCTGCGTACTGCACAGAAGACGGCGTCGTTTCCGGGTAGTTCGCGATCGCTTCCGGGAACTCGATCAGAGAATCCGGTTGTTCCAGCCCACTCGAGACGGAGCTGTAGTTTTCCGCGGGGTGCCATGGGGTGTGGCATCCGGCAACAGCAACAGTAAGCGCAAGTGCCAGCGGCAATCCGTGCCTGGACATAGTGCGTTCCGTGAAATCAAAGTCCGTCGGACGACGGCAGAGGTGAGAGTGAGAGAGGGCTTGGCAGTCTACGACTCGCCGCAGAATTGTGTCGATAGCGACTTACCCTCATCCGCCCGCGGTGTCGATGCCCATGACGCACAACGCGTATTGAAGAGCCAGATTGAGGCTCCCAGCGGCAGTTACTGCCGAATCTGGACTCTCGGTTGATCAGCTCGCCCCGTGTTCACAGAACGCGGCTGGCAAGGATTCGGCCACATCAATCGCCGTCAAACCAATTTCTCCGCATTCTGCCGCGGCCAGATCACCCGCCATTCCGTGAATGTAGGCTCCCAAGATGGCCGCTTCGAACGGCGAATACCCCTGACCAGAAAGCGCTGTGATGACGCCGGTTAGCACGTCTCCACAACCACCCGTCGCCATGCCAGCGTTGCCGGTTGTGTTTTCGTAGGTGTTGGTTCCGTCGGTGACCAGGGTTTTGCTTCCCTTGAGTAAGAGAATCACTTCGTTGTCAGCGGCAAACTTCTTCGCCTTCATGCGACAGTCGGACGGGGACAAATCAGGTTCTCCAGCCAGTCGCCGGAACTCGCCAATATGAGGAGTGAGAATTCGGGGGCCAGCGTGCTTAGAAAGCGTTTCGGGCACTTTCGACATCGCGTTCAATGCGTCCGCGTCCACGACGACTGGTCCGGAGAAATTGGCATAGATCGACGAAACGGCAGCTTGAACGCCGTCACCTTGGCCAAGGCCTGGGCCAATTCCAATTGTCGTCGCGGATTGAGCCAGCCTGTCGATCTCGCTTGTGGCCTCGGCCGTAATTTGTCCAGCCGCATCAGCCAGCGGTACCGTCATGAAGCACGGATCGAATGCGGCAACAGTGTCGAGAATCCGATCCGGAACCGCCGCCGTTACCAGTCCGGCTCCCGAACGAACCGCCGCATAAGTCGCCAAACTGGCAGCCCCGGACATGCCTCGCGAACCTGCCACAATGAGAACTCGGCCATAGTTGCCTTTGTGCGATTCTGCTTCGCGAGCCATCAGCCGAGGAACTTGCATCGTCTTATCTCCCGAATCCTGAAGTCCGTGCTGTTTCACAGTCGATTTTGCATCTGTGGCGAATTGCACATTGAGGCAACGGGTTTTGTTCCGTTTCAGGCATTGCCGAGTGTTTGGTGAACTCAAATTGCACGACAACCCACATAGTGCTGACAAACAATGTTCTTGCACATCTGATGGGCTTCGTACAATAGAGGCCGGTTGAGGTTATTTCGTCGCACGCCGCGACATCTCACGCATTTCTCATGAGTCGTTACGTGAATTCAAGTCGCCGTCGACGAAGACTCCCGCCGAATCGAGCGCGGAAGAAGCGTCAACCGGTTCATCGAGAACCAAGAGGCACGACCGAATCCGAACGAAAGTCAGATATTGTTGCGGTTGTCACATCGACGTTTTGGCACGTAGTGCTTCTGGTTGTCGGCGCGTTGATTTATGTCGGCAACGCGGGTGAACCAGAAGCAACCATCATTACTCAGTGGGCCGACGAAACGGATGCTGTTCTCTCAACGATCGAAACCGTTGAGCTTATTGAGAAACCGACGCTCGGTGGAAATGGCCAAATCGATCCAGCCACCAGTGCAGTTGTCGCACAGACATCTGTTTCGGGTGCGTCCGCAGATGTGGGGTTGAAAGCCAACGAGGGCGGCGGGCTTGGCGGAGCTTTCTTTGGCAGCGGTGAGAGCGGTCGCGGTTCTGGTGGTAAGCGGATCGTCTACATCGTCGACGCATCGGGCAGCATGACTTACCGACTACTGCGGATGTCTCGATTTAGTCGCGTTCAGCGCGAGCTTGAGACTTCAATTCTTTCTCTGCACGAAAGCCAGAAGTTTGGAGTCATCCTTTTCAACGACTACGAACGAACGCTCAGCACCCGAGCTCTTCGGGCAGCGACCGAGAGAAACAAGAACCGTGTGATCTCACGTGTTTGGAAATCAGGAGCCGGCGGTGGAACCGACCCGCGTGCAGCCATCCGCCTGGCCATGCGAATGCGTCCCGACACCATTTACTTTCTCACCGACGGCGAATTCCTCCCCGCCAGCGCCGCGCAGCTACTGCAGAAGCAAAAGGGCCTGACCGTTCACACATTTACGCTCGGAGACTCCCGAGGCGAAGCCATCATGCAACGCATTGCCAACGTGAACGGTGGCACCTACCGATTTATCGACGGTCGTCCCCCTGCCAACAACCAATCGACCGCAGCATCAGGCTCAACCAACAGCACCCCTTAACTGGGCGCGGCGGCGATGTTGGAAGGTCGCTTGCCGGGTGGTACTTCGCCGCGAGGACGATTTTGGTGAGATCCCCTTTGAGCCGAGTGGCCGTAAGGCCCCGGGTTAGATGCTCGGCGTCGTTATGGTATTCGACAGAGCGGCCCCAGTGGTGCTACTTCTTCGACTCGCCATCAGCCACAGGCTTCACGCGATACAGTTCGACGTAGCCGTTCTTGAAATGTGGTTCCATCCAATCTGGAACTTCGCCACTTGCGACACGGACATAGAATTCGATCTCTTCATAGTCCAATGAATCAACGTCCGTCAGTACCAACATGTACTCGACGTTGTACTTCTTGACGAGCTCCAGCACGTCATCGTCAGTCCATTTTGACGGCGTGTAGAGATGCGACGGCAATCCGATTACCGGCCGATTTACGATCAGTCCCAAACGTTGCGATTCGTTTCCAAGCAGTGGATGCTCGTTGGTGATTTGTTTCTGCAGGAACTCTTTGACGGTCGGGCCGTCTTCCATCGCTGTGTTGAGCAATTGGTTCATGCGATACCAATGGTGATCATGCCTTGGCGTGTTGAATCGTTCTTCAGCAACGTTTGCCTGGCCCAGCAGGAAACTCAGGATGCCAACCAGTGCGAACGCAATCTTCAAACGAGATGTTGTGCCATCACCCTGCAGTAGTTTCGCCACGAAACAAAACGCGAACGGCATCATCGCCATAAACATTCGATCGCGCGAACCTGGCTGCGATTGCATTTCCAGAATCAGCAACATGAAGACCGTAAACACTGGATAAACGAGACAGAGAAGTACCGCCCTATTGCTGCCAGCTCTGGAGACCGCGGTTCGAACAGGCCGCGAAGATTTCATCAGAAGAATCACACCGAGGAACAA
>JBGCDN010000841.1:0-6665 GCA_045105495.1 Planctomycetaceae bacterium | reverse complement strand
TCAAGTTGATCGGCCGAATCACAATCGACGATATACCCGTTCTCTTCGTGGGTCATGACAGCCGGAATACCAGCGACTCGCGTAGTGAGAATTGGGACTTCGGTGGCCATGGATTCCAGGACGACGTTCGGTAATCCCTCTCTCAGACTGCTAAGCACAAACAGGTCAATCGCCTGATACAGATCACGTGGGTCGGAAAGGAATCCGACTAATTGAACTCGATCAGCCAATCCGGCATCCTGAATCTGGTTCCGCAGTTCCTCTTCAATCTGACCTTCACCAGCGATCAACAGTCCAACATCGTGTCCATCTGCGACAACATTCGCCACAGCCTGAATCAATAGATCAAAGCCTTTCTCTGGTGACAGTCGCCCGCAGGCTCCCAACAAGAACCGATCAGCCGGAACCCCAAACTTCGATCGAGCGTCGGCCTTTGATTTGGTTCGGTCGTAGTCTTCAACAACGATGGCGTTCTCGATGAGTGACAACTTGTCGTCCGCGATTCCGATCTTCTGACAGCGTTCAAACAAATCCTGTGAAACGCATATCACGCGGTCGTACCACTTCATACTGGCTCGATCGACCCAATAATAAAGTGGCGTCTTTTTCGTTTGCAGCACCCAACCGTGGACAGTCGTCACGAGTTTCATTTTGTGAAATCGACGAACCAACAAGCCGATCGCGTTGCTTTTGTAGTCGTGCCCATGCCAAACCGAGACGTTGCGTTCCCTACAAATCCGAACACATTCTTTCACCGCCTTGAGATCAATCGGTCCACTATCGTCCACCGAGATAACTTCTGCCCCCGCCAACCCCGCGCGGGATTCGATTTCGCTGAAGCCCTCATCACCAGGCGGATGCAGGAATAGACATGACGAATCGATTCCATGTGGTTCAAGGAATCGCGGCGAATTGAGGATGGTCTTTTCAGGGCCACCGCCCACACCAGTAATAATCCTGGTATGCAAAACGAATGGACGTGGCATATTCGAGTCTGCCTTCGAAGTGAGTTCTTGTGAGGCGTTCATGATTCGACTCCTTCCATAATCCAGCCTTCCAACTGGTTCGCCTTGGCCTTCCAGCTTTCCGCCTCCAGCGAGACGCGAGCATCTACCTGATTTTGCGGAGTGCCTGAATCGATTCGTTCCAGCACCAAACTCGCAAACGCATCTGGTGAATCGGCGACGTCCATCTGTTCCGTGATCGATTTCACCGCAGGCAATCGGTTCACAACCGTTGGTTGTCCGCTCGCCAAGTATTCCTTCAGCTTCAAAGGCTGCATCGCTCGAGTCACTGGCAGGTCAGCGTACGGCATGATCAGCACGTCTGCCGATGCGGCTAGCGACGGCAATTCCTTAAATGGAACTGGGCCCGGAAAGTGACAGCGTTCCATCGCAAGAAGTTCCGGGTGCGGATCCTGCTGCGGTCCATAGAACATCACCGCGCCGCCGTTCATTCGTTCCACCAGACGCTTCACCGTTGGCACATCCATACGTTGATCGACTACACCCCAGAACAGAGCGACCGGACCGTCTACATCGGCGAAGACATCACTCCTCACTCCTGATCGCCAGAAGTCGATATCGACACCGTGCGTCAGCAGTTCGGATTCGCGCCCAGCTTCGCGAGCAATCTCCTGCAAGCGGTCGCTGACCGCCACAACCTTGTCGGCCCGAGCCAACATAAGTTCATCCATCAACTTCAGCGTTGAACCATCAAGGCCCGGCCATTCACTGAAATCATCTACGCAATAGTAAACCCATTTATCGACGGGAATCTCACCGACAAGGTCAGCTGTGATCGGCAACGTGGTCACCGCAACCGCGGGCTGCTGCACATCCTGCAGAACCTTGGTCAGTTGCCTCGACAACGCGGCCTTGTTGATCCGTCGATCAATCGATTTCGTAAACCATGGCCACATTCGTGGACTGGTGACTTTCGGACTCGCTTGGAGCTGAACGTCGTCTTGCTTCTCCCCTTCTGATGCGGAAGGCCCGACCCACGACTTCAGTTTCCCCACCGCACGCCAAAACGTCGCCATATCCAAACGCGGTGCTCGCGTTCCAATCGTATTGACCCAAATCACGTTGTATCGGTCGAGCAGTTGCCGCATCAGATGCTGACAGCTGGATGGATGCCGGCCCCAGTCATCTGAGAACACCAGCAGCGTCGCCCCGCGTTCACACGAATCATTGGGAGTCGATGTCTTAATTTCGAACTTTTCTGTGCTAGTTACCACGAAGCATCTCCTGATAGAGCTGCCCGTAGCTTGCCAACATTTGTTTTCGTGAGAACACATCGAACGCCCGCGTTCGTGCGGCTTCGGTAACGCGGTTCCGCAACTGCGCATCACCAGCCAAAGCTCTGATGGAACCAGCCAGTCCTTCGGCGTCTCCCGATTCGTGCAGGAACCCAGACTCACCGGTAGAGACCATCTCTGGAATCCCACCAACATTCGTGCTGACGACAGGGACACCAGCCGCCATCGCCTCAATGATCGTCAGTGGAATCCCTTCACCGATACTACTCATCAGAAACGTATCTGAAGTGCGAAGTAGCCGAGGTACATCGCGGCGCGTCCCAAGCATCCGAACGCAGTCCTGAAGGTTTGACTCCCTAATAATGCGTTCAATCCGGTCGCGTTCTGGCCCGTCACCAACAATCAGCAGTTTGGCATTTGGAACCGATTCACGAACCAGCTGCACTGTCCGAATCGCTGTCGGATGGTCCTTAATCGCGTCCAGCCGCGCGACTAGTGTCACAATCCAATCGTCGGCGTTCAGACCGAGTTCGTTTCGAACCTCATCGCGGATTTCGGAAGCAACCTTGGTGAACTGTTCAAGATCGACACCGTTGTAGATCACTTCAACGCGGTCTGCCGGCAGACCTTCATATGCAATCAAGGCTTGCCGGGTCGCTTCGCCGACAGCCACCAATCGATCTCGTTTCCCAAGCAAAAGCCTATGCACGATCGCCCGCTTGCGGCTTGGAAAGTCCGGGTGATGTCGACCATGTTCCGTCAGCAGCAACGGAACACGTTTGCCAGGTAGCCGAGATAACATTGCCTGAAACATCGGCGTGCACTGATGAACGTGCATCACGTCGACATCCTGTTCCTCACACCACGCGGCCAGTCGTCGCCCACACTGCCAATCGATGCCGGGCGAACGGTTCAACAGCTTCAGCGGAACACCTTCTGCAATCAGCGAATCACCAATACTTCCAATGTCGTCCAGGCATGCTACGACGCACCGAAATTGGTTAGACAGACTACGAATCATGTCCGCAACAAGAACCTCCGCGCCACCAACTCCAAGGCTGTGGACGACATGACACACCGTCCCCAACTGCGTTGACTTAGCGTCAGCATCTCGAATTTCAGGTTGTGCAGTTACTGCTGTCATTGGTTCTTCGTAACGAATTCTTCAGGCACCATCGAACCGGCCCAATCAAAACTGTCGCCGCGCTGCTCGGACAAAGCGAACCCAACGCTTCGGATGAATGGCTCGCCCGGCCATGCTCAGCAGAGCCTTTGGATCTTTGACGGCAGCCTTCACTCGATCGCGCTGTCCGACAAACATCTCCCACGAACCAAAGTCACCAGACCAATCGGGCACAGGGGCCACACTTCGAGGCGGGTTGTTTTGATGCCAGGCATCTCGCAAACCCTCTGTCATCAACACAGAGATCGCACGGGCGTTGTATCTATCTTCAAAGTCGTAGAGTTCTTCCCAGGATGCCGCAGCAATTTCGTCTGCCTTGCCTCGCATCCGATCCACCCAGCGCATGTCGTCTTCAAACTGTGCACAAAGCCTGAGCCCATTGGCTTTGCGAACATCCTGAACGGGCCACGCTTCGGTCACGTATTCCAGTTCGTCCGGACGCGACAGAGCAGGGCGTTCATTCTCAGCCATCCAACGCCCATAGTGCTGCATCGTCGCGCGGCCGTAGGCGTACATTTCATCCAGCTCGCCCATCTCAATCTTCGCATCGAGATACCGAGCTAACGCCATCAGAAACACAGGGTACGACCACCGTTTTTCCGAGTTCAACAAGTCCAGTGCGTCAAGGTCCTGTCCTGGATGCACGACTCGCCGGATCAGTTCGTCAGCCTTCGTCAGATACCGTCGCTCCTTCGTCAGGAACCAGGCATCCAGCAACGCGTTAACCGAATTCCCGGAACCGCGACCTGGTCCATGAAAGTCTGGATCCTTTGTCGCCGACGCCAGACCGCTTGGTCCGTCATCAACAAGAGAGAAAATCGTCTGCGTGCCGTCGTCCATATTCAGCACCCAATCAGCAAGCTCAATCACTGCATCGCGCGATTGCATGTTGCCGGTAAGGTAATGATGAAACAACAAGCCGGTCGTGTAATTGTGCTCGTCGCTTTGCCCACCACCGTAGCCATCCTTACCGATGGCGTTCTTCTTCGAATACGTGCGGTGAGTCGATGTGGCCGCGTCGGCGTAGTGATCGGTGTGCCAGAACAGCCCCCCGTTGTACACGCCACGATCTTTAGTTGTGTGGTAGATGTCGATATCAGCAACATGCCGGGCAAGCTGATCGAAGAAGTCGAACCATGAGACATCACCAGTTCTCAGATGATGTTGCACACCGCCGACAATCAGATCGAACTGATTGTTGTAGTGCGAGACAATGGTTCCATCACCGTCGAAGTGACGCTGTTCGTGATCGGCATGAACGTCGCCAAAGTTCCGCCAGCCGTACTCGTCAATGACCTGACGCCGCTGTTCCCACGAGTTCCCATCGCATAGCGATTCCGACAAGAACCGATTGACTTTGTCATGAGCTGCCGTCGTCTGATCGTCAAACCAAGGCAACACCTGACATCGCGCAACCCAGTCTGCACGCATGAATGCAACAACATCCACACGCGGTTCGTTATCTGCCGATATCCAGACGGACTGCGTTTTCTGTTCGCCACCCTGAAGTTCGTGTTTTCCATCCACATCCGGAAATAAGCCGGCTCGCAGACCGTTCTTGCCAGCATGAAGCGCGTTTGGAAACTGTTGCCAGAATTCGGGTACGAACATGGAGAACGCATCGCGCCCCTGTTTCCCCACCACAACCGGACTGGCGTGCAAACCTGTAATCTGGCCACGAGGCGTTTCTGCCTTGTAACCGCGGTAAGCACACCGCGTCTTCCCAGACGCATCGATATGGTTGGAACTGTTCCAATGTTCGTGACCGCTGGACGCCTGCAAGATCGAAAACGGTAACCCGCGAATGAGCCGCTTCGACAAATCTGTCCACTCAAGTTCCTGACCGTCTTCAGCCAGCCACCCAATCGAATCGATGGGGCCGCCAACATGGATGGCGAAGCGTTCAAACTGAATCGATCCGGAGTCACCCAGATCCCAAAGGCCACCTGGGTGCTTCGCAGCGTTGGGATTGTGCAGCTTGACATCGAACCGAATTCGATTGCACTCACGCCAACGTGTCACACGGCATTCGAACCGCAAACCGGTCGAGGTGCAACTCCGGCGGAAACAATACTCACTCCGAACAAGCCCTTCTCGCACGACTGGCTTCAACGGCTTGAATTGGAAATCCGCATCAGCAGGAAACGTCGTTTCTCGCTTTTGACCGCCAAACAAGACCTCCAACCCACCGGTTGAGTTCTCCGTCACGCCAACTGTCATGGCCGGCAGAGCAGGGGGTTTTTCAAGCAAGCTCAGCGACCAGGTCGATTCACCGCGCGGCAATTCATTCGCAACGAAGCTCAGCAGAACCCACTTCGCTGAACCGTCAGACCAACTCTCGCTCACATCAACCTGTGTCAGTATCGATTCGCCCTCACCGTTCACAATGCTCAAACGCGAAGGATCCGATACCGTTCCTCTCGGCAAGCAGATGCCGGTTGTAACTGGAATAAACGACGTCGCATGACCGCGATTCAACAACTGAATTGTCGTGAGCGCAGGGATGTTCGACCGATGCTTCATCGGAGCGATCTCTGATTTCATTGTCGATGCTGTTCGCATAGTTTGCTGGCAACTCTCTTGAGAACCACAGGGTTCTCTGCCTTAGACTCGAACCACTTCGGGCTCTGGTTGACTCGCAGCAGGCGTGGCGACGGAATACTCATCCAGCCATCGACCAAGCACCAACAGCGACCACATCAACTGACCATGCCGGCCGGTTCGATTGCAGTGCATGTCGAACAGCCGCGTTGCGTATCCCTGATCAATGTATTCCGCAATTCGCGACCCCGGTTTCAAGACCACCTCGCGAACCTGTTCGCCAAGCTCACTTCGAAGCCATTCATCCGTCGGAATCTCGAAACCCTGCTTCGCGCGATGGGCGAGCTTCTTTGGCAGGCGTGGTTCGAAGATTTCTTTCATCAACCACTTTGTTTCACCGCTGCGGACCTTCAGATCGGACGGAACCGTCGCCGCGAGTTCCATCAGTTCGTGATCAATCAGCGGCGGGCGAACTTCCAAGCCAAACGCCATACTCGCGCGATCGACCTTGGTGAGAAAGTCATCTGTCAACAGCATGTCGATGTCCGCAGATAGCATGCCTGCCAATGGATCGATGTGCCCCTGATTGAACGCTGACTCAACCACACTTTCCGGGCGATGGCCGTTGAGGACCTGCCTCAGATCGCCCGTCAATAAGTAACGCCGTTGATGCTGTCGGGC
>JBGCDN010000840.1:0-7378 GCA_045105495.1 Planctomycetaceae bacterium | reverse complement strand
TTGATCTGAGGTTGAGATAACCCGCGCGCACTACATTTGTCGTTGAACCCTAAAATTGAACAGCCAGCCAGGACGCCGACATGCACTTTGAATGGGACGAAGATCAGCTTGCCTTCCAAGGCAAACTCCGAGAGTTTGCATCAACAATCACGGACGACGTCGTAGCCCGTGACAATGACAGCGAGTTCAGTGAAGAGGCTTGGCAGCGATGTGCGGGGTTTGGTGTGCAGGGAATGCACATGCCCCGTCAGTTTGGTGGACAGGAAGTTGCCGATATCCGAACCGCAATTCTAGGCATGGAAGGGCTAGGTTATGGCTGCCGCGACGGCGGACTCCTTTTGGCTCTGAATGCGCAGATGTGGTCGGTCCAGTTGCCAATCTTGCACTTTGGAACAGACGAACAGAAAGAGCGGTTTCTGCCACCGCTTTGCAATGGAACGTGGAAAGGGGCCCACGGCATTACGGAGCCAGGGACCGGCTCTGATGTCTTCAATATGCAGACCACTGCGACCCGGACTGAGGGCGGCTACATCCTCAACGGAACCAAGTGCCTGGTAACACTGGCGCCGCTAGCGGATGTTGCTTTGGTTGTCGCCACGGTCGATTCGTCCAAGGGCAAGTGGGGGATCTCGACCTTCCTGCTGGAACGTGGCTTCGGCGGGTTCAGCATCGGCGAGAACCAGCTAAAGATGGGACTGAAAACAGTACCGATCGGGGGACTTCACATGGAGAACTGCTTCGTGCCTGAATCCCATCGCCTCGGCGCTGAAGGCAGTGGGTTCGCGACCTTCAACCATTCGCTGGAGTTCGAACGCTGCTGCATCCTCGCAAGTCAGGTTGGAACGATGCAGTATCAGCTTGAGAAGGCGATTAAATACGTGCGAGAACGGAAGCAGTTTGGACAACCCATTGGTAAGTTCCAGTCCGTCTCAAATCGAATCGCTGACATGAAAGTGCGGCTTGAGACATCTAGGTTGCTACTCTACAAAGTCGCTTGGCTTAAGAGTCAAGGCAGGTCCGCGATGCTAGAAGCCGCCATGTTGAAGTTGCACCTCAGCGAATGCTTCCTTGAGTCCAGTATGGACTTAGTGCGAGTGCATGGCGGCCAAGGTTACCTTAACGAACTGGATGTGGAGCGTGATCTGAGAGATGCCGTGGGCGGAGTTCTCTATGCCGGCACTTCGGACATCCAAAGGAATATTATCGCTGGATTGACGGGCGTTTGATGCCGAATTTCCTCCACGATAACCTCACGCACTCGGCCCTCGCCTATCCGAACAAGGACGCGTTTCGATGCGACTCTTCCGCCATCACTTACAAGGAGCTGGACGAGTCGTCTTCGCGTATGGCGGGGCTCTTGCAGGCCCTTGGAGTGCGGAAGGGCGACTGCGTTGGAGTTCGCCTGCGGCCCAGCATTGAATCTGCCATTTCCGTGTACGGAATTCTCAAGGCAGGTGCTGCATTCGTTCCCATCGATCCTAATGCTCCGAATCCGCGATTGGCGGAACTCGTTAGCACCGGGAATATTCGAATCGTGGTCACAAGCCAGCTGGGTGAAAACGTCGCTGCGTGCCTAGAGAGGGCAGGCGTAACCGCCGTTATTGGAGGGGCTTCTGAGCAAGGGGCACTCCTCAAGTGCCTACCATTCTCAGCAATCCATGAGGCCCCGACGCACGAACCTGTAACGATAGACACAGCCTGTCCGGCGTACGTGATCTTTACCTCAGGCTCGACAGGTACCCCCAAGGGTATTATCCACACTCACTCGAGTGGCCAGGCGTATGCCCGCCTTTCTGTTGAAACCTACGGTGTCACGTCAGCCGATCGCATCGGCAACTTGTCCCCATTGCATTTCGATATGGCCACGTTCGGATACCTGTCAGCAGTGCTTGCCGGCGCGACCACGGTGCTAATCCCTCAATCGTACGCCTCGCTGCCAGCCAGCTTGTCATCACTGATTGAGTCAGAACTGTTGACGATTTGGTACTCCGTCCCACACGCGCTCATTCAGTTATTGGAACGAGGCGTGCTGGCTACGCGCGATCTGACCAACCTCCGATGGGTGATGTTTGGCGGAGAGCCATTCGCGGGTAGCCAACTACGACGGCTCAGAGAAATCTTGCCTTACGCAGCGTTTAGCAACGTCTACGGCCCAGCCGAAGTGAATCAATGCACCTTTCACAATATCGGGTCGGCCAACAGTGGCGAGGCTGCTCCCGCAGTGCACAATGTTCCTATTGGTAGAGTTTGGAAGGAGACCTGCGGTCTTGTTGTCGATGGGACGGATTCCCAAGTCTCGCGAGGTGAGCAAGGGCAACTTCTTATTCACTCAACAACAATGATGTCCCGCTACTGGAACGGAACCGAAGAAGACCCGACAACATTTTTCATATCCGATGACGGGCGCCGCTACTACCGAACCGGCGACTTGGTGACCGAAGCTAAGAACGGGGATCTCATATTCCATGGACGGATGGATGATCAGGTCAAGATCCGGGGCTACCGGATTGAACTCTCTGAGGTCGAACAAGCCATTGCAGCGTTGTCATTCGTTGAAGAGAACGCCGTCTTCCGTAGTGGGTCCGCCGAGACGTCCATGCTTGAAGCAGCGGTAAAGCTCCGCCGAGGACAAGCGGTCACCAAGTCGCAACTCTGCCAACTAGTGTCAGGTAAACTACCGCGGTACGCGGTCCCTTCGAAGGTTCATTTTGTGGACACCTTTCCGCGAACATCAAGTGGAAAGATTGACCGCAATGCACTCCAGCATTCAGTCGAGAACAACAAACAGATTGAACCGGTATGAGCACCCCCAAAGAGATCTCCGACACCTTACGCCAATT
The DNA here is from genome assembly GCA_045105495.1 of Planctomycetaceae bacterium. Classification (GTDB taxonomy): domain Bacteria; phylum Planctomycetota; class Planctomycetia; order Planctomycetales; family Planctomycetaceae; genus CAYNWT01. Next base: position 4,538 of record JBGCDN010000840.1, on the reverse strand, counting down.
CGTGCAAACCGAAATCCTCGGCGATGAAACAAGCGTATCATACACCGAAGACCTCCTTGGTGATGGGGTTATCGACTCACTAGGTATCATGCGTATCGTTGCGCACATCGAATCAGAATACAAATTCGGTGTCCCGCCTGAAGACGTCACTATCGAGCACTTCTCCACGCTGGACGCCATGGGGCGGTACATCGCAAACAAGCAAACTCAAATCTAGTGGACCTCTGTCAAACATGTTTTCGTCGGTTGAAGAAAACTCAAACCTGACTCGAAGTCAGCTACTCATTTGGACTGGCCAGCAGCTAAGCCCAAACGCACCGCTGTACAATATGGTGTTTTCGTTCGAACTGAATTTTGCACTCTGCGTACCAACGTTCGAGCGTGCGTTCGCGACTGCTGTTGCCGCGTCCGATGCGATGAACACAGTCGTGACCACGGACTCATTCGGAGTCCCCCAAGCGGGAATCGCCGCGTCAGTAGGGTCACTGGAAGTCCTAAGCCTTCAAAGTGACTACTCGAACTGGGCCGCAGCACGTGCAAGTCGGATGCTGAACCTTGGCGTCCGCCTCTGGGATTCGGCGTTGGTCCGACTTGGCCAAGCGAACTACCGCTGGTTCCTCAACAAGCATCACCTCATCACGGACGCCTCGTCCGTTGCCGGTTTCTTCATGCAGGTCAGTAGGTGCTACTCCGAGTTGCATGCTGGAAACACGCCCCAGATTACTAGCCCCAAGTACTGCGAGTATGCTGCGATGGAAGTTGCAAGCCGGGGACCAGTGAAAGATCACTGGCAACAGCGGTCTACCAACTTGCAATCCCCTGTGCTGTGTCGCCGAGTCAGCCAGTCGGTATCAAGCCGAACCGAACGCACGACCCATCTCGTCGCTGAGAAACTGGCGTCACGAATCATGTCAGCCGTATCAACCTCGCCTTTCCGTGGCCTTACGGCTGAATTTTCAAGATTCAATCTGTTCGCTACCACCCTTGTGGCTTGGCAACATCGGGCTACCGGACAACACACAGTCACACTGGGCACCCCTGCCCCAAACCGCGCGACGGTTGCCGCAAAAGCGACCGTAGGCTTGATGATCGAGATGCTGCCGCTGCAAATCGAAGTGTCATCAGATGACTCCTTTGCAACACTCGCCGCGAAAGTTCAGCGCGAGTCAATATTGTTCTTCAAGAACGCCACGCCAGGCTGTTCAACTGCCGAGTTGGCTCGAGCGTTTAACGTCGTGCTGAACTACGTCTCCATACAGTTTGGAACATTTGCTGGCCACGACACTGCGGTCGAGTGGTTACATCCTGGGCACGGAGACCCATCACACCACCTTCGAGTGCAAATCCAGAACTTTGATGGCAATGGGCTCCGGTTCCACTTCGACATGAACGCGGATCACTATGACAGCAACACCCGAAAGAAGACAGCCGAAAGTTTCATGGCGTTGCTGAACGCTGTTCTGGATGATCCGGACCAATCGGTTGCCAGTGCCGGGCTTTGCTCTTCAGCCTCTTTGGTCGCTGGCAGCCATAAGAACGTGCTGACAATGGTTGGCGATGTGGCTGAGGCAAGCCCCGAGGCAACCTGCATTTCGTCAGGGCCAGATCAATGGAGCTACGGAGCTCTGTCAGACCGGTCAACAGCGTTGGCCATTGCCTTGCAAGCCGCAGGCGTTCGGACAACCCAGCGAGTGGTAATACTGCTGCCGAGATCCCCTGACTTAGTCGCCTCAATCCTCGCCACCTGGAAATGCGGCGCGGCGTTCACGCCAGTCGATATCAGTTTCCCAGCGGCACGCGTTCATTTCATCCTGGAAGATCTTCAACCGTTGGTTGTTTTAGCGACAGCGAGTACTTCCCATCTGGTTCCTGAATCACAAACGATGATTCTAGCTGAGGACGTGGATCTGTCGCGGGATGCAATGACTTTGGTTCTTCCCAAGTTGTCGCGTGACCTGCCCGCGTACATTCTTTACACGTCCGGCTCAACTGGTCAGCCCAAAGGCGTCACAGTGAGCCACGGCGCGATTGCTAATTATGTGAGTTGGGCATCGCTTTACTACTCACTACCCGAACCGCTTGCGACTCCATTCTTTACCAGCCCTGCGTTCGACCTCACTCTCACGGCAATCCTAGTACCACTAGCGAGTGGCGGGCAGGTGATTGTCTATCCTGAATCGACGGCTCCGGTCGACCTCACTGTTCTGGACGTAATCCGAAGCGGCAAAATCAACACCGTAAAACTGACACCTTCGCACCTGCGTCTGATTCGCGATCTGCGGATCGAGGAGTCAGCGATTCGCCAACTGATTGTAGGCGGCGAAAACCTCAGCACCCAACTCGCAAACACGGTTGCCGGAAACTTCCCAAGCGGTATTACGATTCACAATGAATACGGTCCGACCGAAGCCACGATCGGATGCATGGTCCATACGTTTGACGCACAAAGCGATCAGGACACGTCCGTCCCCGTTGGTGTTCCAATACGCGGGATGCGGGCTTACGCGTTGGATAGTGAACTCAATCCAGTGACGCGTGGGGAAGTCGGAGAGTTATACCTTGCCGGCTCAGGACTCGCAGACGGCTACTGGTTACGAAACTCTCTGACGGCCAACCGGTTTGTTCCCGATCCATTTGTGACTGGGCAACGAATGTACCGTTCGGGAGATCTGGTCCGGCAAGCGAACAACGGCACGTATACCTACCTTGGAAGAACCGACAATCAGCTCAAGATTCGGGGGGTGCGCATTGAAGCTGCCGAGATCGAAGCTGCGGCAACAAGTCATCCGGGCGTCGCGGAGTGTGCTGTCGGAATTAACGGCTGCCGGAACGACAGAGCCGAAATTCGACACTGCACCACCTGCGGACTGCCTTCCAGTTACCCAGGAGTTGAGTTTCATGACGGGCTGTGTGGTCAGTGTCAGCGGTTCACTTCGTGGCAGGCGAAGACGACGACATGGTTTCGAACGATGGATGACCTTGCCAATGTATTCTCTCAAACAGACTCCGACGCCAAGACGTATGACTGCATCGCACTCCTCTCGGGTGGCAAGGACAGCACCTTCGCCGTTTGCCAACTCGTCGATTTGGGGGTGAAAGTCCTGACGTTTACACTGGACAATGGCTACTTGTCCGATGAAGCCAAACGGAACATCGATCGGGTCGTCGCGAAACTTGGCGTCGACCACATTTATGCTTCCACCCCCGCTATGAACGCCATCTTTGTGGACAGTCTGCAGCGGCACGCCAACGTGTGCCAAGGCTGTTTTAAGACCATCTACACGCTGAGTATGTCGGAAGCGAACAAGCGACAAATCCCTTATATCGTTACAGGCCTTTCGCGCGGGCAGCTCTTCGAAACTCGGTTGACCGAAGATCTCTTTGACCGATCAGAGTCCCACCTGCACATCAGCGGCCAAGCCGTTCTCGGAGCGAGCAGGGCCTATCACCGTGTCGACGACGCCGTTCTACGCAACCTTGACACAGACGTATTCAGGGATGATGCGATCTTCGACAAAGTGAAGTTCATCGACTTTTTTCGGTACTGCGATGTCTCACTGCAGGAGATGCTTGCCTACCTCAGCCAGCGTGTTGACTGGACCCGGCCGAGCGACACGGGTCGATCGACTAACTGCCTGATCAATGACGTGGGGATCTACATTCACAAGAAGGAACGCGGCTTCCACAACTATGCGCTCCCATACAGTTGGGATGTAAGGATGGGGCATAAGACACGCGAAGAAGCCCTCCAGGAACTCGACGACGAAATTGATACCGCGCGGGTCGCCGCTATCCTGGACGAAATTGGATACGTCGATCCTTGCACGGACATAGACAGCAGTGAGGGCCTGTGCGCTTGGTATGTCGCCGCCGATGGACTTAGCGAAACCGAAGTCCGCGAACATGTAGCAACACAGATACCACCACAGATGATGCCGTCGCGATTTATCCGAATTTCATCCCTGCCACTCACGGCAAACGGCAAGCTGGACCGCGCTCGGCTCGCTGCCACTATGGAGCAACCCGAACCTTCCAGCTCTATCAAGGTGGAGCGGGAGATGAGCGAAATCGAAGAGGTTGTCGCCATGCTGTGGTGTGACGAACTGGGGCTCCAGACTATGGGACTGTTCGACAACTTCTTTGAGGTCGGAGGCGATTCACTCATGGCGATGTCCGTCGTCACTCGGATGACCGAAGCTCTCGAGATCGACCTGCCAATATCTGGTCTCTTTGGAGCGCCAACCATCGCTGAAATCAGCGAGCTCGTTGAAGAACTGATACTGGCGGATCACGAGGACACGATCGGAGATTCGGCGCCGTGAGTGACCAGCAAACACCCGCACAGCAAGCTTTGAAAAGACGTCTCGCCCGCGCTCGACAGGTCGCCGGCACCCGATCGACGATTCCCCGCCTTCCCGATAAATCGTCCTACCTCACTTCGGCTGGTCAGCAAAGGATTCACTACCTGTACAACCTCTTTCCCGGCAGCAACGCCTATCACATTCAACTAAGTTGTCAGATCGATGGTCCGCTTGATA
>JBGCDN010000839.1:0-6968 GCA_045105495.1 Planctomycetaceae bacterium | reverse complement strand
TTGTGTCCAGCAGGTGAGCCGCAGGCCGTGAGGCCTCGGGTGGAGAATAGGTTTGAGTGGCTTTTTTACCGGCTAGAAGACCCGGCAGCTGACACTCAAAGGCACTGACTCTTGCTTACCCGCCCCCGACTTTACTGTTTGGACCGGAGAAGAAAACGTTAGTGCCTTTGAGTGTCAGCTGCCGGGTCTTCTAGCCGGTAAAAGTCCACCAATACCTATTCTCCACCCGAGGCCTCACGGCCTGCGGCTCACCTGCTGGACTCAACAACCATCGGCGATCTTTGCCGAACTTGCAGGTTCGTAGGAACCCACTACTGCCGTTGGTTCTTTACCTCAAGTATCCGGTATTGACCGTTTTTGAAGAATCGCCGTATGGTTTCCGGCACTCTCTGGTGGCTTCGGTCATCGCCTCTCCTCTCTCAACAACTCAACGGCACGATTCTGATGGATCGCCTCGTAGCCGCTACATGCGCATGGATCGCGTTTGGTCTGCCCTGCACTGCGCAGGATGTTCAGCCCCTCGATACCGCTCCGCGCACAACGCTGTTGGTATTGAATAGTGGGCGAGTTGTCAGCGGAAACATTACTCCGCGTCCCGACGGTTACGACGTCCGTAAAGGCATTGGATCGTTGTTTGTCGCGGCAGCGACGGTTCGATTCGAAGCCACTGACATGGCCGACGCGTATCGAAAAATGCGGAGCACGTTCAAGGAATTCACACCCTCCGTCCACATCAGCATCGCGAGATGGTGCTTGAATAACAGTCAGCTACCGGCAGCAAGACAAGAATTGCTGGACGCTTTGAATCTGGAACCAAGAAACCAGACAGCTCTCAAAATGCTGAAACGTCTGGAAGCTCGCGCGGCTCCGCCTGCGAAGGTGAAGCACTCCTACGAACAGCGAATGCAACAGTACACGCTGGCAGACCACGAATCGCTGGGCGGTCTGACAGAAAAGCAAGCGGCAATATTCACATCGCGGGTGCAACCTATTCTTGAACGCCGGTGTGGCAATTCTTCGTGCCACGGAAAGCTCGCCGAAAACGAATTCGTACTGAAGCGAAATCGTGGTCGCTCAAGTCCGCTCATTGCAGAACGCAATTTGGCGGCCGTGCTGAAACACGTAAATTTCAAACAGCCCGACACCAGCCCGCTGGTCACCGCGGTGACTGGCCCGCACGTGCGCGATGGTCGCTCGGTACTGCCGGGACATGCTGGCGGTGTGCAGAAGAAAATCATTCTGGACTGGGTCCGGTCGATCACCGAAGCGACCGAAGTTTCACCTGCACCACAACCGGGCAACGTGCAAACCGCATCACTCCGTTCAACTCAACTTCCCAACCAAGACATTGTCCCTACCGCAGCGACTCGATCTCTCACGAAATCAGAGGCGAAGCTGGTGAAGGACGTTCGGTTGTCAAACGAAAACGACCCGTTCGATCCAGCCGAGTTCAATCGCAAACATCATGGTTCGAACACACCCCGAAAATACCAAGACCGCTAGCCGAGCTTATCGGATAAGAGGCCTTTCGATGAAACATACAGCACTTAGCATCGCCGCCGTCTGTAGTACCCTGCTAGCCGGCTGCAATCAGCTTAACAGCGTCGGTTCTCAATCGATCGTGTTCGATCGCGATCCGTTTGTTCAACTCGACGAGAACGAAAGCACCGCTGCTAACTCGGCAACACCAACGGGTCGAGTCAGCGTCGGCAACTTCAACAACCCGCAACAGGCGGGCTACGCTGCACAAGCACAACAGCAAGGCGGAGCTCCCGCCACGGCAACCTATTCGTTTAACGGCGGCGGAAATTCAGACGTCGCTGCGATGTACGCCCCGCAACAGCAGCCAAGGCAGCCTCACCAGCAATACGGTAACGGCCAACCCGCGCCGCAGCCCCTTCAAGCTATGCAGCAAATGACTTCATCAGCACAACCGCATGCTGCATCAAGCCCAGCCGCAAGAGCCGCTGCAGAAACCGCAGCGCTGCTAGCACGAATGGGCAAGCAGCCTCAGCAAATCCAACAGATGTCTCATGAAGTCGCAACGGCCGGAACACCAACAGCTCCTTCATCCGGAATCGTCACAGCAGACTTTTCGCCAGACCCATTCGAACCGGCAAGCAACCAAGCCGTTCAATCACACATGATGACCCCAAGCGGCGTCGTGCCGATGCCACCGGAAGCACAGTACAACCCCACGAACGATCAGTTCGAATTGTCTGAAGCCGATCTGCAGATCCCAACGACACAAGCAGACAGCAACCCAGAGTATTTTCCCGGCACCAATATCCCGACTGGAAAAGTAAGTCTGGATACAATTCTGCCTTCAGAGTGGGAACCAACCCCAAAACCGACCGCAACGGCAGCAACCCCAGTCCAGACAAACCCCGTGTTCAGCCCGCCCACAACATCGGGCGCAGTTCCGGTCACGCCAACGGACGCACGTGCGGCCGGACCAGTCATCCGCGACAGCACAAACCATTCGAAATGGCGTGCTGCTCGACGCAGGTAGTGCCGCGTCTGTCACTGACAATCGCGAATTGAACGCTTACAGAATGACTATTCTCGAACACGTCCGAGCTGCCCGAATCAACCCGGTTTAGATCCGGAGTGCCCGATGGTTTGGATCGAGTGCGGTGAAGGATTCTCATTCGAGTCATCCCGGATCGCGTTGGATCGGCGGAGCGATCCACGACGACTCTTCTATTGCCAGATCATCAACTTTGATCCACTGGCGTGCTGCGAGTTCTCTTCATCGCTATTCTTGATGCGATCAGAAAACAACTCCGCGCAGGGAACTCGCAATGAAAGTCGTTCGTCTCGTCACCGTTTTGTCGGTCGCGTTTGCAACCTTTGGCACTGTCCACGCTCAGGAAGCTCCGAAGAAGAGCGGGTTGCCAGCTGAAGGCTATCCGAGAACAGAAACCGATCCGATTCCCGGTCAGAAATGGCACGTTCACGATAAAGAGCGACCGGAACCAGGCATCATCACTCCGGGTACCGCCAGTACTGCAGACAAGCCAGGTAAAGCTCCTTCTGACGCCATCGTTCTGTTCGATGGTTCAGACCTGAAGCATTGGAAAGGCGGCGGTGGCAAGCCAGCAAAATGGAAAGTAGAAAACGGCTACATGGAGGTAAACGGAACCGGGTCTATCTCGACCGTGAAGAAGTTTGGAAGCTGCCAGTTGCATGTCGAATGGGCTTCGCCAGCTGAAGTTAAAAGCAAGAGCCAGGGACGCGGTAACAGCGGTGTGATGTTGATGAGCAAATACGAAATCCAGATTTTGGATTCGTTCAACAACCGAAGCTATTCAGACGGACAAGCTTCTGCGATTTACGGCCAGTACGCTCCACTGGTAAACGCAACACGAGCTCCCGGTGAATGGCAAACCTACGACATCATCTTCGACGCGCCAGAATTTGACGGCGACAAATGCACGAAGCCAGCGTTCATCACCGTGTTACATAACGGCGTTCTGGTACATCACCACCGTCGCAGCCTTGGACAGGTTGCTCACAAATTTGCTCCGAAGAACAACCCGCACCCGGCGGAACTACCGCTGATGCTCCAGGACCACGGCAACCCGGTTCGCTTCCGAAATATTTGGGTTCGTCCACTGAAGACGTCCACGGAAGTCACAAAAGCGGATGCGCAGAACGAAGAGCCGAGCGAGCAAAAAAAGGCCGACGCTGCCCAGTAACTGGTTCTGTAATCGATCGTTTAACCGCCTGCCCACGGGCCGCGTGTGACAAGCCAATCCGTACGCTGTAACCGTACAAATCGGCCGGCGACCGACGTCTTGAAGTTTGAGTCGTATGGAGGCTTTTCCACAACCTCGGAGAGGCGTGCTACTTTTTTCAATGCCCTGACAGCTCAGTTGATGCGCCGGTCGTTGGGCATCGGTTAAACAAAGAAGTCATACACGCTCAAAACCGAACTCGCGGCGAGAAGCACCCCGAAAACACCATCCCAATACCATCGCCGCCCACGATGCAACGGAACGTTGCCTTCAACGTGGTGGTGGGTGTGGTAGACTCCGCGATTCAACTTACGCGAGGCTCGGAAATAACGATGGCTGAACAGCAGATTGCAACACGGAAGCTTGCCAACGGTTTGACCGTTTTGGTCGAACCTATGTCGGCGGTGCAGTCAGCTGCGTTCACGCTCATGATTCCAGCGGGAAGCTCGCAGGACCCGACGGGCAAGAACGGGACCGCGTCAATTCTTAGCGAGATGATTTGCCGTGGAGCTGGAGATCGGGATACCCGAACCCTGTCGTCGGCTCTGGATAACCTCGGCGTCCAGCGTTCGGAAAGCGCGGGCATTGTTCATATGTCTTTCAGTGGCGCGACGATCGCTGACAAGCTGGCGGATGTACTGGAAATCTACGGCGACATCGTTCTGCGTCCGACGCTCTCCGAAGACGAGTTTGATCCCTCGCGGATGAGCGTGGCTCAAACCCTAACTGCCATGGAAGACGAACCGCGGCAGAAGATGTTGGTCGAACTGCGTCGGCGTTGCTTCGATGCTCCGTTCGGTCTTCCAACCGATGGAACCCTGGAAGACCTTGGCAACATTTCGCACGCAGACATCCGCGGTCATTTCGAACAGTGCTTCCGTCCAGACGCGATACTCGGCATCGCAGGAAACGTCGAACCAAACGAAATCATGGACACGGTCGAAAGTGTCTTCGGCCAATGGACAGCACAGGAAGACTCGCCAATTGAACGGGTTGCCTGCTCGCGAAAATCAGAACACATCAAACACGATTCAACTCAAACGCACATCGGTATCGCCTACGATTCCGTGCCGTATAGTTCCGACGAGTACTACAACGCGTGGGCAGCCGTGAGTTTGCTGAGCGGCGGAATGAGTTCCAGACTGTTCACAGAAGTTCGCGAAAAGCGAGGACTGTGCTACGCCATTTCTGCATCAATGAACACGATGAAAGACGATGGCCGAGTTCTCTGTTACGCCGGCACAACCAACGAGCGTGCTCAGGAAACCCTGGACGTGACACTCTCAGAACTTCGACGTTTGTCAGAAGGCATCGAAACCAACGAACTGGACCGCTGCCGCGCGAGGGCGAAGAGTTCTCTCATTATGCAGCAGGAATCAACGATCGGCCGAGCCGGTTCGATCGCTCGCGATTTCTACCACCTTGGACGCGTGCAGACTCTGACCGAAGTGAGTGATCGCGTGGACGGACTGACTGTCGATTCTGTCCTCGACCATGTCCGCAACCATCCAGCGAAAGACTTCACCGTCGTAACCCTGGGCCCGAACGAATTGGATCTCACCAACATCTCGTAGCGAGGCTTGCCGTGGGCATTCCCATCGCTGCCAAACTCGCTACTTCTTCCCCTTGATCCGACGCCTGATCTCAGCGACTTTCTGCCGAGCCCACTTCGCGCGTTCTTTCTTCCCAAGCTTCTGACAGCAACCGGCTAGCTTGTCATAGGCCCACGTCGCCTGCTTCTGACGGAAGAGATTCGTTGGGTCGTCGGCGATGTAGGCCTCTGAGTATCCGAGCATCTTCTCATAATGCTCGAGCGCTTTTTCGTGGTTCTTTCGACGCATTTCGAGGTCACCAAGTCGCTCATAGTCGCAGCTCTTGGAATCCAGGTGATCAGGATTGTCAGGCTCCAACTCCATCGCTTTGTCCGTGGCCTTCACCATATCCAGATAAGCGATTTCCGATTCGTCCAATTGGCCCATTCGCCGATGCATATCACCCAGCGTGCAGAGACACCTGGAAAGGTTCTCATAAGCAATGACCGACTGATCATCGACAATAAATTGCCTCGCCAGCGCCACTGCCTCTTCGATGTAGGCTTGTGACTCATCAAACTGCCTGTTGACCAGCAGGGCTTCTCCGACAGACTCACACGACTTGATGTAGTCCAGCCGCGCGACTGGGTTTTCAGGTTCTCGTTCGTGCCACTCACTTGCTACCCGCCGTGCCTGGGTGTGTGCCCAAATGGCCTGGTCCATCCACTTGTATTCGCGAGCCGTATCGCCGTAGTTCAGAAATGTGCGCAGAGCCGGGTCGAGGTATGCGACGTTCGTAGCGTCTTGCTGAAGTAGCTGGAGGTAGATGTCGGACGAACGCCTGAAGAGATCACCCGCAACTTTCTCGATTCCTCCACCGGCATCGTCACCCAACTCGGTGTAAAGCACAGCGAGATCGTGGAGAGCCTGAGCCGACTCAAGATCCACTTCGCCACCGTCGATGTACGTTCGCGAAATCGTCTGAAGTTCAGTAATCACATCACGCAGTAACTCTTTCCGCGTCTCACGGGCCTCTGGAATCTGTTTGAGCTTCTCCTGCACATTTCGGACAACACTCTGAGCCACATTCAGCGCAATGCGTGACTGCTTTCTGGCCGCGACTTTCCCAGCTTCCGCCTCAGCAGCGCGATCGTAAGCCTCGACAGCGAAGTACGATGAAACTCCGGCAGCTATGACCAATGTTGTCACGATCGCGAGCAATGAACCGGCGATGGCTGGATTCCTTCGACACCAACTCACCAACCGCTTCGAAGTCGACACCGGACGCGCGATGATTGGACGACCGTCGATGAACCGCTGAAGTTCATCACTCAACGCTCGGGCCGATTCATAACGCGACTTCGGATCCTTCTCCAGGCACTTGAGACAGATAGTCTCCAGGTCGATCGGAATGTCAGACCGCAACTGTCGAAGTGGTGTCGGACGATCGTTCAAAACCATCCGCACAGTAGCCATCGTCGATGGTCCTCGAAACGGCGGATGACCGCAGAGGCAAGCATACAGAATGGCCCCCAGCCCATAGACGTCGCTTGAGGGGCCGACCGTTTCGGTGTTCCCGGTCGCCTGTTCTGGTGACATGTAGCTCGGCGTGCCAACGATCGCACCAGTCACTGTCATCCCATGGTTTTGGTCGGTCAGCTTGGCGAGTCCAAAGTCGGTAATCTTCGGTGCGTCG
>JBGCDN010000838.1:0-6152 GCA_045105495.1 Planctomycetaceae bacterium | reverse complement strand
CTTGTGGCAACTCTTTCAGTACCTCATCACACGAAGCGACTTCCAGTTGTTTCGTCGCCCTCGCGTTTGTTGGATAGAGCTCTGAAATTATTTTGTCGACGCTGTCGGGTCCGGCGTCTGAACCCGGATTCTAAGCGTTAGAGATGACAAACAGCCTTCTGACAGCCTTTCCCGACTCTGTTTTAGACAACGACGAATTATGCTCCAAATACTTGCGGTACTGGATGGTACGGAATCTCAGATCGAAGAAGTTGTCAAACGAATCGTCCATAAGAGTCACCATCGTCCGGCCGAGCGAAACGGGCGATGGGTGGTCAAATTGTTTGGAAGTCGAACACCAGCCGCCGATGCTTTGGACAACGCAGCGAGAACGCTTGCACATGATGGCAACACTGTCTTCCTTGCGCGGGCTGAGGCAACGGGTTGGGATGAGTTTCGACTTTTGAAGGGGCAGGATTCGATTCTCGATCTGACGCACCCGCGCGAATGGATTGAAAACCGGATGGATGACGCAGACGCCTGGGAGTTCTGTATCGAAGAATTCGGTGATCCAGAGGAAGTCGTGACGGTTGGTGGAATCGACCCGAACGACAAATCGATGGAGTTCCTTTGGGATGCGAAGGAAGCAAAGCTCGTTCAGAAGAATGTCGTCGAGAACAACGAGCCGGGCTTTGTTAAGCAACTGCTGGGCTTGCTGAAGCGGAAGCAGATTCAACTGCCGAGTAGTGTCGAAGACAAGATCGTCAAGCGGAACGAGGTAGTTGGGTTCTTCGAACTTCTCTTTGACTGGCAGCTCGGCACGTTCAAAGAGGCGATGTCGAAGTGCAAGATTGAGACGAATGAAAAACGCCTTGTCGCGTGCTTCGGCGGTAGCAAGTTGGAATCGAAATGGATTGATTCGAGTCTGGGTTCATTCCCGGCAGTGCTGTCGTCTATTGGTATTTCAACGTTGGAGGAGTCTTTGGAGTCTGAATATGAAGACGACTTCATCGATGCGCTGAACGTTCGTAAGACGTTCAAGATCAAGGATGGCCAGATTGAGACCCCGTCGATTTGGGACAGTTTCAGCACATATCCGGAAAGCAAGTCGGTCCTTGATGCGACCCGTAAGCTGAAGCCGATTGTGTTCTCAGATCAGCCTTTAGCGATCCCCGTAGATCAGCTCGGACATCTTTTCATGATGGCGTGGAGTGTCGACAACGAGGTCGAATGGCTGTTGGAAGTGAAGCTGCCAAAGAAGACATTCCCGCTACTTGACGGTTCTGAATTCGATTGGACACGCCTTCATTGTCGGGACAAGTACTCGAAGGATATCTACCGGTTCAAGTACGGGCATCGGCTTTTCTTGTCGTCGGACTATGTGCCGAGATGGTTCTTTCCGGACCCGGAGGGTGACGCCCAATTCGAAGCGGTGGCTCATCGATTCGACTCTGGCTACCCACGCGAAGCACGGGTGAAGTTGTGCGACTTTATCGCCGCGCTGCCAGACAAGACGAAGCTGTCGCTCTACACGCATTCGCCACTGAATCCGTTGCCCATAACGACCACTGTTTTTCGAGGCGTTGTTAAGGATAGTCAATTCGAAATTGAATCGCGTTACCCTGAGATGTCGAGGGAAGACATCGCGTCCAATGTGGAACTTCTCAGTAGGTCTGACGGGGGTAGCTCTCTGAGTAAAGCTGCTACCGAATTTCGTTCGCAATCGATTGGTACGTTTTGGGACTCCGAGCCTTTCGCCCCGAAGCAGCTGGCTCAGAAGGGACGACTGGTTGTGAACCTTGTGCCTGAGCGTGGCCCGTCGCCCTATCGGCACATTGCGACCGCGATCAAGAAGTACACACGCGACTTCGGCAAGCTGGGCTTTGAGTACTGCGGCACGCTTGAAGCACCTGCTCTGGGAGGAACCAAGGTGATGTGTTTCGCCGGACCGAACGACTGCACGGGGCACATCGTGCTGGAATGGGGTTCTGTTCGTCCGGAGTTCTGGAGTCGATTCGAATCGGGCGACATCCTTACCACAAACACATCCAACTTTCTGGATTCGATCAACAGCTATCCCAGCAGCGGACTGTACTACAGAACGTACTACGATCGGCCATTAAGCAAAGTGCTGAAGAAGCATCGCGATGGTATTCAGCGGTTCGAAGAACACAAAGAGACAACACCGATTGTTCATGACGCCAAGATTGAAGCGTTCGCTTACAACTTGATTCACTTTGTCAGTCGTCATCCCGATCTCAAACAGTTGTGCAACTAAGCCAGTTGTTCGTTGTTCGCTATCAGCTTGTTGAAGAACGGCAGTAGCACGACTCTCCCGAGTCGTTTTCTTCGAGGCTTCTCCACGACTCGGGAGAGTCGTGCTACATTCTCTAACGCCCGCTATTGCTGTTGTTGCTGCATGGGTACCGCAAAGTCGTTGCGTTGGAACCACGCGGACGCAATTCCATCGCATAGCTGAGCGATCCGAACCTGGAAGCGATCGATGAATTCGTGCAGCCCGTCTTCGATGATACTTTCAACAGACAATGACTGAAGTGTTTCAACCAGCGACGCCAGGGCACGGACGACTTGTTGTTGAGATTCGGGACTGTTCAACGGCGTAATCGCCTGCAGAGACAGCACTGCCTGTGAAACACAGAACATCAGTGACCTGGGGAAGTCCGGGTTGAGAACCAGGAACTTCACCACGTTGGCCGACCGCAGTCGTCCGTGTTCTCGCCGATACATCGCCAACGCGCTGCTGGATTGGAGAAGGGCTGACCACTGCACGACGTCCAGCGGTTTCCCGACATCTTCAACTCTTGGAAGCAGAGTGAAATACTTGACGTCGAGGATACGTGAGGTCTTGTCCGCTCGTTCGAGGATTCGACCAAGCCGCGAAAAGTGCCATGCTTCGCCATGCGAAATCGTCGATTTCTCAATACCCAGCAGTGTCTGACTGGATTCGATTGTGCGGTCGAGGAATTCCTGTGGGTTCTTCAGGATTTGTTCATCATTCTTCGCCGCGTCGCGAACGTCGATGAACAGCCGGTTCATCTTATGCCAGAACGAAACCGAAACCGTATCTCGAACGACACGCGCGTTTTCGCGAGCCATGGCGAGTGACGAAATCAACGAGTTGGGATTGTTCTTATCGAACAGCAGGAACTTCAGAACATTGTTCCGCGACGGTGCGTCGTAACTTTCCTTGAATTGCTTCTCGTCGCCACTGGCGAAGATCAATGGGTTCCATTGACCATCGATTCCAGCGCGTTCACCGAGTGTGAGTTCAAGATTCACACCGATAAAACGCGCTACGTTCTCGGCGCGTTCGACGTAACGGCTCATCCAGAAAACAGATTCAGCAGCTCGGCAAAGCATGGTTTTTACTCGTTACTTTGAATCTACCGACAAGAAGTCGGTCATGTTTTGTTCTTGGTGATGGATCGAGTTGAGGTGAAATCGAAACTCCAGGGTTTCCTTCAGAGCCGCAGTCCAACCTCGACAACGCACTTTCAAGCCTGTTCTGAGAAACCGACCACGCGGCGAAAGACTCAGCAAAGACACCCTCCCAACGTGGCCGCCGCACCCCGATGCACCTGGAAGTTGCCTAGTCGTTGAGGACCCATGTGTCTTTGCTTCCGCCGCCTTGCGAGGAATTGACGATCATTGATCCGGCGACCAAAGCCACGCGAGTTAATCCGCCGGGGAGAACGAAGATGTCTTCGCTGCCAACAAGGATGAATGGCCGAAGGTCGACGTGTCGAGGGGCGAGTCCATCGCTGCTGATGGTTGGGACGGTGGATAGGTTCAGCATTGGCTGAGCAATCCAGTTCCGCGGATCACCTTTGATTGATTCGGCGGCCTTGGCCAGTTCGTCTTTCGACGCCATGGGCCCGAGCACAATTCCATAACCGCCCGACTCGTTGACCGGTTTGACAACCATCTTCTCAAGGTTCGCCAACACATGGTCCCGTTCATCATCGCGTGAACAGACGTAGGTTGGCACGTTGTTGAGGATTGGTTCTTCGCTCAAGTAGAACTGAATCATCTCTGGGACGTATCGGTACACCGCCTTGTCGTCTGCGATGCCGTTGCCGGGAGCGTTTGCCAGAGTCACGTTGCCCGCGAAGTAGGCTCCCATGAGACCGGGCACGCCCAACATTGAATCTTCGCGAAAGAACTTTGGATCGAGAAAGTCATCGTCAATCCGACGATAGATCACATCGACGCGCCGGGGGCCGCGTGTGGTGTTCATCCAGACGACGTCATCCTGAACCGTAAGGTCGGCACCAGAGACAAGCTCAATTCCCATTCGTTGGGCAAGGAAGCAGTGTTCGAAGTAGGCGGAGTTATATGGGCCGGGCGTGAGTAACACGGCTGTTGGTTCATCACTTTTCGCGGCGACACCAATCAGCGTTTCCAGCAAACGTTCGGGGTAGGCTTCGACTGGAACGATGGTCGAACCGTCGAAGACTTCCGGCAAAACGCGTTTCATTGCTTCGCGGTTTTCCAGCACGTAGGAAACGCCGGATGGGCAGCGAGCGTTGTCTTCCAAAACGTAAAGCGAGCCGTCTGCATCACGAACCAAATCGGTTCCAACAATATGTGTCCATACTCCGTGGCTCGGTCGGAACCCAGACAGCTTGCGATCGTAGCAGGCGGAAGTCTCGATAAGCTCGCGAGGGATCACGCCTTCGTTCAGAATTCGTTGTTCGCCGTAGATGTCATCCAGAAACAAGTTCAACGCCCGAACGCGTTGCTTGAGCCCCGATTCAATGGACGTCCATTCGTCCCGCTGGATGACTCGCGGAATAATGTCGAAAGGCCAAACCTTTTCGGTTCCCTCATCATGCCCGTAGACGGTGAACGTGATGCCGTATTCCATTAGCCGAGCCGCGGCGATGGCCTGACGCTTGCGTAGCACGTCTAATGAAATCGCACGAAGTCGCTCGCCGATAAGCGGGATTCGCGGTTCTCCATCCCGATCGAGTAGCTCATCAAAGGCACTCGATTCGCGATATTCGTCGCTGACTCGCATGGTTTGGTGTCCGCAGTTACGGGTGTTCGAGCGCCGCAAAGGGGAGAATACTGAACTGCAGGAAATAGCAAAGCCACACGATCGGTTTCTCTGCACAGAACCCGCAATCGCTACTGGATGAGCGACTGGAGTTGAACGCGACTTAGCCCTCGCGAAGGCGTCCGGTTATGCCGACCGCGCGGGCTGCGTTGTTTCTCTACGACCTGAGCGGCTGAAATGGATGTTTCGGTCAGCAAGTCCTCAAGGGGTTGCTCGATATTCCCAACGGCGGTGAAGAGAACCTCTGCTGATCAATCCAACCTTACGTAGGTGGTGCTGGTTTTCGACCGTTGTGCCAAAGGTACGGAAATCAACCACTGCCGCGGACCCGGTTTTCACTGAGAGCCGGGTTCGTTCGATTTGGGTGATGTCGATACGGAAGTCAGTCCGGATTCGGAACCGGCGGAGCATGATTCATAGCGACCGTGGTGAGTAAGTTCAGCCGTCTTCTACGCCTCGCTTGTTTCTTGTTCCCGCAGCTTCGCTCGAACATCTATAAGAATTCGGCCCAGCATGTTCTTGCCAGTTCCGTCACCACCATCTCCCCAGTAGGCGTCGTTCGCGGTGCGTTCGATAATCTCTGCGTCGCCAGTCGCCAGCAATTGCTCGGCCAAGTCGTCATGCTGGCTAAACTTGGCCATTACAGCCTCGCGCATCACATTTACTTTCGCTGACTCCCAGTTTTTTCGAAGCTTCCGCTTCTTTCGATCGCGACCCATTCTTGCCGCAAGCATCGGTGACTTTGCCTTCCGAATTCTCTCCTGTTCCAGCTTGTCCTTGAACTTCATGGCTTGAAAATAGTGTTCGCTGGTTGGCCACGTTTTCTTTCCAACTTGAATTGGGTACAGGGCGAAGTTTGAGAATTCGCCGTACTCTTAGGCCGTGCTGTAAAACTTGATTGGCTCAGTCATGATCCTGGTGTGCTAGCTTTGCGCAAGAACGTCTTGAGATTGCGACACATGTACTGCGGCTGAGGTTCATCGCTTCAATTTGCGATTGGGCGATCGCACGCCGTAACCCTCCGCGCGCTGAGTGTTTGGGTGCGAACGTGGTCTTAGTTGCTGGCGTTGTGGATCGTCATTGCATGTTGGGT
>JBGCDN010000837.1:0-7467 GCA_045105495.1 Planctomycetaceae bacterium | reverse complement strand
ATCCAGCAGTATTAGCCGAAGATTGAACCGAAACGCAAACTCAGTATAAATCCAGTTCGAATGAGCACTGCAGACCCCAACAACAAGACACCTAGTGCACCCGGGCCGTACTTCCTTGGCATCGACCTCGGAGGCACGAATATCAAGGCGGGAGTCGTGGCGAACTGCGGAACTCCGGTTTCTCAGTGTTCCACCCCTACGCTTGCCGCAGAGGGTTCTGGCACCGGCGTCCCTCGCATGTGCAACATCGGCGAACAGGCAATTGTTGACGCTGGGTTATCCCGCGATGACATCACCGCCGTTGGCGTGGCAACGCCTGGGACCATGGATATTCCTGCCGGCTTGCTACTGGATCCACCCAACCTTCCCGGCTGGGACAACGTTCCGATTCGGAAACAAATCGGAGACCATTTTAGCAAACCGGCAACCCTACAAAACGACGCCAACGCCGCTGCCTACGGCGAATACTGGGCCGGCGCGGCGAAAGACGCGAACAGTCTCGCGTTTTGGACTCTGGGAACCGGTGTCGGTGGCGGCATCATTATTGGCGACACAATCGTCGAAGGCCAAAACTCACATGGTTCTGAATGTGGTCATCTCATCCTCGAAATGGACGGCGGACGCCTGTGCGAAGGAACCGGTCAGTGGGGAACTCTGGAAGCCTACGCCAGCGCGACGGCATTGGTTAAGCGGTGCAACGAAGGTCTTGAGGCCGGATGCCGAACGTCCATCCGAAAGCGACTCGAATCAGGTGAGGAGCTCACACCGATCTTGATCGGGGAAGAAGCAACATGTGGCGATGAATTCGCTGACCAGTTGATCATGGAAACCGCACGATTCCTCGGCGTCGGAACCACGACTGTCATGCACGTCGTCAATCCTGCCATGGTTCTCATTGGTGGAGCCATGACGTTTGGGCGCCACGACACTGAACTTGGGCGGCGATTCCTGGACCGAGTCCGCGAAGAGGTTCAAAGTCGAGCGTTCACCGTTCCTGCCAAAAACACGGTAATAGACTACGCAACGCTCGGCGGAGACGCCGGTTTCATCGGTGCGGCGGGGTGTGCCCGGCTCGATTTCAAGCGTTCGAACCGTCCATCCTGAGCTATCAAGCGGCTCAGCCGGAAGCTACGATACCGGGCCAACTTAGGTCGACTGCGACTTGCTCTCGCCCGGCATCGACCGACTATTTTCAGCCAGATTCCTCCCGGGCACCTACAACGAAGCATTATGGACCCGCGCTACATACGCAACTTTTCGATTGTCGCTCACATTGACCACGGCAAGAGCACGCTGGCCGACCAGCTACTGCTCAAGACCGGAACCATTACCGAGCGCGAGTTCAAAGAACAGATCCTCGACGACCTCGACATCGAACGCGATCGTGGCATCACCGTCAAAGCGCGGACTGTTGCGATCAACTACGAGTACAAAGGCAACACCTACGAGCTGAACCTGATTGACACGCCAGGCCACGTCGACTTCCATTACGAAGTGAACCGTAGCCTCGCCGCGTGCGAGGGTGCCTTGCTACTGGTCGATGCGTTCCAAGGAGTCCAGGCTCAAACCGTTGCTAACGCTTACGCGGCGATTGAAGTGGATCTTGAGATCGTTCCAGTCGTCAACAAGATCGACTTGCCCGTCACTCGTATCGACGAAGTTCTCGATGAAGTCGAATCGGTTCTTGGACTCGATCCGGCTGAAGCGATCCGAGTGAGTGCCAAAGCCGGAACGAACATTGAAGAGGTTCTCGAAGCGATCGTCGAACGGCTGCCAGCGCCTCCC
This sequence comes from Planctomycetaceae bacterium, assembly GCA_045105495.1. GTDB lineage: Bacteria > Planctomycetota > Planctomycetia > Planctomycetales > Planctomycetaceae > CAYNWT01. The sequence continues at coordinate 5,682 of JBGCDN010000837.1, read as the reverse complement.
GGGAGTGTCGACAATCCGCTGCAGGCACTCGTTTTCGACAGCAAGTACGACCCGTTTCGTGGCGTAATGACTTACGTCCGACTTCGCGAAGGTTCGATCGAAAAAGGTCAGACCATTAAGTTCATGCGAGAAGGCAGCAAGTACGACGTCATCGAAGTTGGGCAATTTCGCCCGAACATGCAGGAATGTGGCAAGCTGGTTGCCGGCCAGGTGGGTTACATTCTCACCGGCATCAAAGAACTCGGTAGTGTGCACGTCGGTGACATCGTTACCGACTTCAAAACACCCTGCTCTGAAGCCCTGCCCGGCTATCAGGAACCGCAGCAGATGGTTTTCTGCGGCATGTACCCAATTGATGCGACCGACTTTGAAAAGCTGCGAGGCGAATTACAAAAGCTTGGGCTGAACGACGCCAGTTTCACCTTCGCTCCAGAAACCAGCGACGCACTCGGCTTTGGGTTCCGCTGCGGGTTCCTCGGCATGCTGCACATGGAGATCATCCAGCAGCGTCTCGAACACGAACAAAACATCGACCTCATCCAGACCGCGCCGAACGTCACGTATGAGATCATGAAGACAACGGGTGAAGTCACCAAGATCGACAACCCGCAGGAAGTCCCGGACGCTGGTGTCATCAAAGAATTCCGAGAACCAATTGCTCGCGTGAACTTCATTGTTCCGGCCGAACACGTCGGCATCATCATGCAAATCTCGCAGGACCGCCGCGGCATCTACAAGAACACGGAATACCTCGGCCCGCAGCGAACCCAAATCATTTACGAGCTGCCGCTCTCTGAAATCGTGTACGACATGCACGACAAGCTAAAGAGTGCGACGCGTGGCTACGGAACGATGGACTATGAAATCATTGGCTACTCTGACGCCGATCTCGTGAAAATGGACATCCTGGTCAAAGGTGTCAAAGTCGATGCTCTATCAACCATCGTCCACCGAGCCAGCGCCGAACGCCGAGGCCGCGCGTTGGTGAAGCGACTGAAGACAGAGATCACGAAACACCAATTCGAGATCCCACTGCAAGCTGCCATTGGCGGACGCATTATCGCTCGCGAAACAATCTCTGCTCTCCGCAAGAACGTGACAGCAAAGTGTTATGGCGGCGACATCTCTCGAAAGAAAAAGCTTCTTGCCAAGCAAAAAGAAGGCAAGAAGCGAATGAAGCAATTCGGACAGGTAGAGATCCCGCAGAAGGCGTTCCTATCTGTGCTGGAAGCCGGCAAAGACGAGTGACGAAGCAGGCAGGTGTTGGTGCAGACTTGTGCTGAAACCGAGGCCTAACGAATCATGGTCACGCGTTCTGCAATCCAATCGCCGATTGTCTGCAAGGCTTTCGGGTTGAACGTCTCTTTGATTGTGGCGTACTCGCTCATTCCGCCATGCTCGCACTTCTGAAACATGTGATTGAGGCCATCGATAATCACGATCTCGAAGTCCTTGTTACCGCCCTCAGTTAGAGCTTTTTCGATTTCTGGCGTATTCACGCTTGGCACCACCTGCGTGTCTTTTGTGCCGATGATGACAAGTGTTGGACACTGAATTTTCCGAAGTGCTGGCCGCGGGTCATACGCAAGGAAAAACTTCATCCAGTCGTCGGTCAGTCTTCGCAGGCTCGTCTTCACACTCTGGCGAATCTCTTCACCACCCACCTCGCGCTCTGACTCGGGAAGTCCGGCGATAATCGGTTCGATAGACTTCTGTGCCGCCTCCCGGATCGACTTATTGTCTGGTTGTGTCGCCACTGCAGTCAGCAGAGCCCGATTGACTGCCTGCCCAAGTTTGATTTCGTCTTCAGGTGCCCCTTCTGCCCGTGCCATTGCCTCGGATTGCGTAATGACAATCTCCTTGCCGTCGACACCAGTCGCCGCCATTAACACAACAAACGCCACATCGTTTCGACTTCCCACAACCATCGGGGCGATGAGGCCGCCTTCACTGTGGCCACCAAGCCCAATTTGTTTGGCGTTAATCCGTTCATGCTTCTTGAGGAAAGCCACTGCCGCCGACGCATCGCGAGCGAACGCTTCTGTGGTTGCCCCTTCGAACTTCCCGCTTGATTCAGCAGTTCCGCGATCGTCGTACCGCAGCACGGCAATACCTCGACGTGACAGATAGTCAGCCAGCACGAGAAATGGCTTATGTCCCATCAGCGTTTCGTCTCGATCCTGCGGGCCTGAACCGCTGATGAGAATGATCACCGGGTGGCGACCGGGCTTCTTGGGAACGGTCAGCGTACCCGCCAGCGTGAGACTGTCGGACTTGTTCTCAAATTTCACTTCAATCGAGTCGTATGGAAACGGAGCGACCGGACGTTGTGGACGTTTCTCCCAGACATTCTCGTTGTCGTACGCGTTCAGCTGCTTCTTCAACGTCAGTGGGAACGCTCGCCCAGCCTGAGTCCATGTGCCCTCTGCAGAGTCCTCTGCCCGATTCAGTTTGCCCTCGTAAGTCAGCTTGATTTGTGGCACATCGAACTTCAGCCTGCCGTCTTCAATCGACCACGTTGCGTCGAACCCGGTTTGCCCTTCGGTCACACTGTCAAAGTACGCGGATGTTCCGCCAGCTCCTTTTTCGACAATGCGAAACTGCATAACGGGCTTCGCAAATCCCATCTCCAGCTTCCCAACCCAGGCCTCTTTCAGCTTTTCCTTCGCCGGAGGCGTGGCCGCCGTAACGCTGGCTTTCGTCAGCTTCAAACTAAGCTGCACACCACTCTGATTGAACGTCCCCTCAGCAATACCACCGTCTTTGGTGTACTTTCCATTGAACTGTGCACTCAGTCGCGGGACCTTAAAGCGAAGCTCACCGTCAGTTTCAATCTCTGCCAGTTTGAGCGTGACGTTTCCCTGATCGAGACTACGCAGCTCGCCAGAGAGACTCTTCCCATCGTTGATCACATCGACTTCGAGCCGCAGCTTCGTTCCACGGGCATCCAGCGTTCCCGTCCACGTTGTCTTTTTCGCCTGTTTGACTCCATCTGACTGCCCCATGGCGAACGAAGAAGTAAGAAGGAAAGCGGCAACAAGGCCATGGGTCATGAACTTACAGAGCATTACTTACACCGGTATCTTTAACAGAACAAAGAATGTCGTAGTCGGGCTGAAACTTCTAAGATTCTTGCTTTGCCGTACTAAGAAAGCGGCAACCACACCCGCCCGCAGACAGCAATGAGAACGGAATCCACCACAGAGCAATGATGAAATGCTCGTCGATACTGTCCTCACCGAAGACGGCTTTGGCTGCAATCATGCTGCCGGCAAATAGCAACGCGATGACAATCTGGAGGACGGCAGTTTTCTTCGGACTCATGGTGTACCTTTCAAACTTGTGTCGTATGATTATTACCTCGACCATATAGTTGTCAATGACAACTATTCAGTTGCGATCAAATTAATGAACAGTAACGAGTCAACAGTGCAGAAGATCCGACAACACTCCCGACAAATGGTCCGCGAGCTGGATGTCATCCGTGGAGCGTACATGGACACAGGTTTTACGTTGTCGCAATGCCACGTGTTGTTCGAACTGTCACAGCACGGATCACTCACACTGATGGAGATCGCAGACAACCTGCTGATCGATAAGTCCAACACCAGCCGCACTGTAAAAAAGCTGATCGAACTTGGAGTCATACGGGCTGACAAGGTGCAGTCGGACAGTCGACAGAAGCTTTTCAGTCTCACAAAAAAAGGAGAGAAGGTACTACTCGACACAACATCGCTCGCCAACAACCAGGTTCACAAAGCGCTAGAGCACTTAAGCGTCGAGCAACACGAAATCGTCACAGAAGGCCTGAGACTTTACGCGTCCGCTCTGAAGCTCAGTCGTTTGCAATCGGCCTATACAATCCGACCAATCAAGAAGGCAGACGACAAAGAAGTCGCAAGACTGATCCGTCAGGTGCTTACTGAGTTCAAAGCCGTTGGCGAAGGCTATTCAATTCAGGACCCGGAAGTGGACACGATGTCGGCGACATACCGCAACGCACAGTCGTGCTACTTTGTGATCGCAACTGAAACAAAGCTCGTGGGCTGCGGTGGCATCGCCCCACTGAAGGGCGAAAAGAAGACGACCTGCGAGCTGCAAAAGATGTTCCTGCTTCCAGAAGCCCGAGGCATCGGACTTGGCCGGAAACTCCTTACGCTATTGCTTAACGAGGCCACTTCACGCGGCTACGAACAATGCTATCTCGAAACACTCGATCGCATGCACCGGGCGAACGACTTGTATATTCGGAATGGATTTGAACCCCTGCCAGGATCAATGGGAGCCACTGGGCATTGCTCTTGCGACCGCTGGTATGTGAAACAACTGAGCTAATCCGGATGAGGACGAGTGAGGCAAAGCGGGGCGGCGAGTAGAATAGCCAATTCAATGCGACCGCCCTTTCACACGGCGAAATCAGACATCATACTCTGGTCGCTCCCTCCCCCAAGTGGCCTCAAGAAGCATGTCTAAGCAGACAACACATGAACCTGGAGTCCTGTTCGATTCGGCTGCCTATGCGGGCTTGGGTCGCCGGGCAGTCGGAATGGCCATCGATCTGTTGGTAATTTGGCTCGCGTGGATTCTTATCGCCATTACCTGGTACTGGGTTATCCGGCGGGGCGAAGAACCTGTAGCCGAAGCGACACTGACGTGGCTTGGCTTCAGCTACATCTATCTGGCAATTCTCAAAGCGACTCCCATTCGAACCGTGGGATACTGGCTGACCGGGGTGAAGATCGTTAATTTCCGAGGCCAGCGTCCATCGTTTTTTCGAACGACTCTTCGGTTCCTTCTATGGATTGTTGGACCAATCAACCTCGTACTCGATTGGCTGTGGATCGGCAGCGACCATCACAAACAATCGCTCCGCGACAAGTTTGCAGGCACCTACGTCATCCGAACAAATGCCACTCCCATTGGCAGTAGTCCTCGCAAGACCGCCTACTACAGTCTGGCTGGTTTGACTCTCATGTTCGTAGAGATCCAAACGCAAAACGCATCCGCTTAGCAGGGCGTTCGCGTTTGGCACGATCTTCCTTCAACCAGCTGTTAGCCCAATCCTTCGCGCCAGCGGCTCTTGCCGTATCAACACGCTTCTTCCAAGCCACCGATCGGCAATTCAAATCCGCCCTGACTGCCTGAATCGGAAAATGTCTGCAGGCAGCTGGCTTATGCTAAACTACAGTGTAAGAGGCAGAGTCTCGTGGTCGATCTTTCGACCAGCGGCTTACCTTACGATGCATTGCAGGACGCAATCTTCATTACACTGAGGGCCAACGGTGAATGAACCAAGCGAGACAAGTTCAGACTCCAGCCACGTTATTCGAGAATTCGAGAACGCGTGGCGATCTGAGTTGGTAACCGACTTCGGGAAGTCTGTCCCCAAGCAGGCTCATACCGATACAGACCTACTGCTGGAACTCGCCTGCATCGACCTTGAGAATCGATTGCGGGTCAGCGATGACACTCGCGTCGAGTTCTACACAACGCTGTTTCCTCAACTTGCGGCAGACGAATTGGTCGTCCTTGAGCTAATTCGCACCGAGTTCGCAAATCGGCCGGACCGAGACTCCCTCAACGCGGCCTACTACTGCGAACGGTTCCCGAACCTAGCCGCCCAAATCGAGATGATGTTTCAGCTGGAGTTCAACGGCTCTGGCGATTCTTATACCCGGGATG
>JBGCDN010000836.1:0-7781 GCA_045105495.1 Planctomycetaceae bacterium | reverse complement strand
CAAGCAGCCGTCTCCCCCGGACAAACAAATCGTAATTTCCGCAAATCAGCCGTCTTGTGACACCTCATCCCGAACGCGAGCCAATGCGCGTTCCAGCCGTTTTCGTAGGGCTTCGGCCGGTTCGCCGAGTTCTTCCGAGACCTCCTGCCACGATTGGCCAGCGGTTCTCAGCTCGGCGATCGACAGCTCATCAGGCGTCAAACGGCTTCGGATCTCAGCCAGTAGTTCGCGCGCTGCCGCCACGGTTCGGGGCCCATCACCACCAGCAGCAAGTTCAGCAGGGAACGCGTATTCGTCATCTGACCCGGCCTTTCGCTTTTGAGCCGTTTGCCTTCGATGCTCATCGATGACTCGGTTTCGAGTCATTGTGACCAAGAGACCAAGCAACTGTTCCGGCTTCTCCATTTCGAACGAACCACTGGTCGCGCTGCGGAAGAAACGGCCAAAGACAGATTGGCAAATATCAATCGAATCAACGACTCGTCGCAATCGAGGATCCGTCAGCCGAACTCGCGCCGCGCGTCGAATTTCTGGTTCATACAGACGCACCAATTCGCGCGCGGCAGCTTCGTCGCCCGCGCGTGTACGCTTCATGAGCTCTGCGAATTGTTCTTCCGGCACCATCTGAAGACTCCGCCAAACCCTGCCTGGTCGAACCGATCACAATGGGCCTGATGACATAAGCACAATCAGTCAGCGTAGCTGAGTCAATGGTCGCGGACAGAATACATCGTTTGTGCAAGAGATCGACTCTGCTTTCCCGAATGACCAGACCATGCAACTTCACACCTGCTCCATTCTTCGCCATCGGCCGAATGGCTAAACTTCGCGAATGACGCCCGATCAATCGCCCGCCAACCTCTTTCACCCAATTGTTCGCGAATGGTTCCACAGTCGCTACGACCATCCAACAGCTCCACAAGAAGCTGGCTGGCCCAGCGTTGTCACTGGCAAGAACACACTCATCGCGGCACCGACAGGAAGCGGCAAGACACTTACCGCATTTTTGGTTTGCATTGATCGCCTGGTTCGACGGGCAGTCGCCGGACCACTTCCCGACGAAATGTCTGTCGTCTACGTCTCGCCCCTGCGTGCGCTTTCAAACGACATGCAGCAGAACCTTGAACAACCTCTAACCGAGATCACTAAGTTTGCCTCCGAGCGAGGCGTTGATTTGTCTTCTATCCGAGTCGGACTGCGAACCGGCGACACAAGTTCTTCGAAGCGACAATCACTGGTCCGCAAACCACCGCACCTGTTTGTGACCACACCAGAGTCGTTGTATCTGATGCTGACCAGCGTCCGCGGTCGCGAAGCTCTGAAGACGGTCGAGACAATCATCGTCGACGAGATCCACGCATTGGTTCGCGACAAACGCGGTTCGCATCTTTCAATCACCATGGAGCGACTGGAAGCCCTTTGCGGTCACAAGCTGCAACGCATCGGCCTGTCCGCCACACAACGACCAATCGAACGCGTCGCAAGGTTCCTCGTCGGCGCGTCTGAACCGGAGCCACCGAAAGCAGAGGCCCCAACAACACTCGACTGCAACATCATCAACATTGGGCACTCGCGGCAACTTGATATCGCCATCGAAACACCACCCAGTGAACTGCAGGCCGTTTGTTCGCACGAACAATGGGATGAAGCGATCGCTCGCATCCTTGAATTGATTGGCGAGCACGAAAGCACGCTCATCTTCGTCAACACGCGGCGGATGGCAGAACGCATCACCCATATGCTGACAGAATCGCTGGGCGAAGATCTGATCGGTAGCCATCACGGTTCTCTCTCATCCGACAAACGGCTGAAGACAGAGAAGGCCTTGAAGGAAGGTGAACTGAAAGCCGTCGTCGCCACGGCATCGCTCGAGCTGGGCCTCGACGTTGGCTACATCGATCTCGTGATTCAAATCGGAACCCCCCGCGCGATTTCGACTTTTCTTCAGCGAATCGGGCGGTCAGGCCACTCACTGGGTCTCACACCCAAGGGCCGCATCTTCGCGCTATCGCGCGACGAATTAATGGAATGTATGGGCTTAGTTCGCGCTGTTCGCAGCGGGCTGCTTGATGCGTTGCGAATCCCCGAGGGCCCACTGGATATTCTGGCTCAACAAATCGTGGCAGAAGTTGTCGGACAGGAATGGGACGTTGACGAACTGTTCAACCTCATCCGTCGCGCGGATCCGTATCGTGATCTCTCGAGAGAACGGTATGAGGAAACACTCAACTACCTCGCCGACGGCATTACAAACCAAGCCGGCCGCAGCCGCGTGTATCTGCACTACGACCGCGTCGGCCAGCGCCTTCGCGCACGCAAAGGCGCGCAAATTTCTGCTACGTCCAATGGCGGCGCGATTCCTGACATCGCGTCGTTTCGAGTCGTCACAGAAGATGGAACTGTCGTTGGTAGTCTCGACGAAGAGTTCGCGATTGAAAGCAGCCGCGGCGACATCTTTCTGTTGGGCAATACGTCGTGGCGTCTACTACAACTGACTTCGACAGACGTCATTGTCGCTGACGCGCAAGGCATGCCACCCACGATTCCGTTCTGGCAGGGCGAAGCACCTGGACGGACTCTGGAATTATCTCAAGCTGTATCCGAACTCCGCGAAGACCTTGATGCCCGAGTCAAGGCGACGGATTCTCCACAACCAACAGCCGTCAGCTGGCTTCTTGAAGAAACTTCGTGCGACCAGTTTGCCGCTGAGCAAGTTGTCAATTACATCGCCGCCCAGAAAGCGGCCGTCGGAGTTGTCCCGACACAAAAGACAATTCTGTTCGAACGTTTCTTTGATGAGACTGGCGGCATGCAGCTCGTCGTGCATGCCCCTTTCGGAGCCGGCATCTGCAAGGCGTGGGGTTTCTCGATGCGGAAGCGGTTCTGCCGCTCCTTCGACTTCGAACTGCAGGCCACCGCCGACGACGATGGCTTTATTCTTTCGCTCGGACCACAGCACAGCTTTCCCATCGAAAGCCTGTTCCCAATGCTTACCAGCACCAACGCCTATAAGTTGCTGGAACAGGCAATTTTGCAAGTGCCCATGTTCCAACTTCGCTGGCGTTGGAATGTCACCCGAGCCCTCCTCGTCGCGCGTCGGCGGAATGGGAAACGTGTGCCACCCAACCTGCAACGTTTTCGCGCGGACGATTTGCTAACGGCTGTATTCCCGAAACTGACCGGATGTCAGGAAGAACACACCGGCGACCACCAGCTTCCCGATCATCCACTTGCCGAACAAACCATGGCCGATTGCATGTTCGAGGCACTCGATTACGAAGGCCTGATCGACGTGCTGAAGCAGGTTGAAGCTGGCGAGATTACATTCGTGGCCTGCGACTCTCGCGAACCGTCACCATTCTCGTACGAGCTACTGAATTCAAACCCGTACGCATTTCTCGACGGAGGCGAAGTCCAGGAACGTCGCGCACGCGCAGTGGCAACACGACGTTCTTTGTCTGTCGAGAACCTCGGTGACCTTGCCCGTCTTGATCCAGCCGCAATCGATCAAGTCAGGCAGGAAGCTTGCCCGCAGGTTCGCAGCGCTGATGAACTTCATGATCTGCTGCTGACACGAATCGCAGTGTTCGACGACGAGCGGCTTCTCGACTGGGAAGCCTGGTTCACCGAACTCGCCGACAGCCTCCGTGCTACAACATTGAAGCTGGGTAACGGCGAAGCGTGGGTTTCAGCTGAAAAACTGCCAGCCGCTTTGGCGGTCTTCGCAGAGAATCAACCAACACTGACACCAAACCTCACCGCGCCGATCGGTGTCCGCACAGAATGGCCAATCGCCGAAGCCCGCGTCACGATGATTCGCGGCTTGATGGAAACATGTGGGCCGACAACAACGTCAGAAGTTGCGCGTCGCCTGCACGTTACCGAACGACAGGCCTTCGCATCGCTGGAGGCCCTCGAAGGTGAAGGCTTGGTTCTACGCGGTCGATTTGAATGCGAGACCGCACCGGATGCCCAAGATGATGCTGCGACAGAATGGTGTCATCGCCGATTGTTGGCTCGTATTCACCGACTGACAATTCAGGGATTGCGGCAGCAGATTGAACCAGTGGATGTCAGCGTGTTTTGGCGGTTCCTTTTCGAGCATCACGAGATCGGAGACGACTACAGCCGTGAAGGGCCGAACGCAGTGTTCGATGCTGTCGCAAAACTACAAGGCCTCGAAATCCCTGCCGCAGCTCTTGAACCACACGTCCTTAGCGCGCGGGTTCGAAATTATCAGTCTGGTTGGCTGGACGAACTCTGTCTGAACGGCGAAGTCGGTTGGGGCAGGCTTTCCCCTTACAGACCAAAACCGAACTCGAACGGTACGGGTTCCGTCACCAAAGTTGCCCCGATTTCTGTTTGGCTTCGGAGTGACCTCGATTGGCTGCGAAAATGCAGTGACTCGGCCACGACAGAAAGCCTCAGCGAACACTCCAAACTAGTCTTCGAATCAATCCGCTCGGCTGGAGCTTCATTCGCATCGGACTTAATGCTTCAAACAAAGCTAGAGCTGAGTGATCTGAAGAACGCACTGAGTGAGCTCGCAAATCGAGGTCTGCTAACGTCCGACGGATTCGCTGGCCTGCGTTCGCTGATGAAGGTGCAAGCCACGGAACCAGAGCAGAATAAGCGTCCCTCGATTCATCGCACCCGCAGCCAAAATTCGGCAAAGGGAAGATGGTCCGTCTGGCGCGAGCCCGCTGAGATTGCCGACCCGGACGATGCAGACATCGATCAATGGGCCTGGCAACTACTGCGCCGGTGGGGTGTTGTGTTCCGCGATCTCGTGATTCGAGAAAGCAACACGCCGCGTTGGTATCGATTGCTGCAAGCTTACCGTCGACTGGAAGCGCGTGGCGAAGTGCGCGGCGGACGGTTCATTGCAGGGGTCGCCGGCGAACAGTTTGCAGCAGCCGACACTGTCCGAAAGCTTCGCCAACTACGCGATGATTCGAAACAGACGAAAATCGTCCCATCGCAGGCTCGTATCGACGGGCCTCATACGAATGAAAGTAGAGAGCCGAGTGATGTTGTGGTTCTCTCGGCAGCTGATCCGCTGAACCTAATCGGAATCATCACCAGTGCTCCGAAGGTTCCACGAAAGACCAGCAACCTGATTGCGTTCCAAAACGGAGTCCCGATCGCAGCAGTGCAGGCCGGCGAACTGGTGTGTCTGCGTGATTCTGCTCCCTCCGTAGCGATTTTGAACGCGTTGGGAGCGACCGGTCATCCGGATTTGGCAAGTTCGCGAAGCCCCGGTTGATCTTCAGGTCATTCCGAATATCAAGCCAACCAAAGCCGAGATGCTATTCCCAAGCGGCAATTCTCGCCTGTAGGTGTGCTGAGCGGCGTTTCCTGCCGATCCGATCTTCGTGTAACACTCCTTCGCGCGCTAAGTGAAGGATCGACTCGAACGTTCAGTGAGGAAACCACTATGCGGAAGCTTTTGATCTTGATGATGGCTGTCGCTTTTGCCTTCTGTGTGCCAACGCAGTCAAAGGCCGAGCCAGGTAGATGGAGACGTGTGTATCGCCCTACGCGCAGCTTCGCATACCGACCGGTCCGAACTCAGCCCGGACCACTGCGTCAGATGTTTGGAAACCTGATGGAACTTGAAAAACGCAAGAACGCGTGGCTCGCGTCGACATTCCTCGGCAGGTAGCGACCGACCAATCGGGCCAAAAAGCAAAGCACCGCAACGACTAGTCGCTGCGGTGCTTTTTTATTGCGCTTCGGCTTGTTGCCAAGGCCGAATGGACGCTTCTCAGTTCGAATGAAGCTTAAGCCTGCTTCATCGCTTCCGCGAGAATCTTCGAGGTACCCTCTCGCATGATTCGCGGGTCGACAAGTTCACCCTGCTGTAGAGTTGCTCGGACCTGCTTACCAGAGATGAAGACTGGTTTCTCGTCCGGGTGGTTGCTCATCAAGTCCACGCGGTCGATCGATTCGTAGTAAGCTGCGAATCCAACTTTACATGGCGTGATGGCCAGTTCACCGTTGAGATTATCGAAGATCTCGTGAGCGTCGAAGTCGCCCCAAATCGCAGTCCCATCGGCAAACGGCGCGTCGGCGTGTTTACGACCGATGACAATGTGAGTCAGACCCATATTCTGGCGGTAGATGCCGTGCATGACGGCTTCCTTTGGTCCACCGTAAAACATCTTGATATCCAACCCGAGCAGGATGACTCGATCAGGAACCGTTTCACCACGGCCCGACCAAAGTTCAGCATCGCTGTCGCCTTCACCAAGACCACGGTCTGAAATCAGCTTCTCGTAAGTCTCCATCCGAATTTCAGCGCTGACATCGTCACTCTTTGTTTCGCCAACCAGCGGATTCAAAACCGCGCCAGCGTTCTTGCCCTCTTTCAGCAACGATTCGAGAGCGTAGACCAATGCGTACTCGTGAGCACGGTGCAGCGGGTTTCGGGTTTGGAACCCAACGCATGCATCCCAGCCTTTGTCAGCGACCATCGCTCGGACTTCACTGGGAGTCAAAACGTACTGCCCGAAAGCTGGATTTTTCGGTTGTGGAAGAACCTTGATGGTTCCACCGACAAGATGAGTCGCATCGGCGTCGCCCTTCATCACCATGTCAGCGCCTGGGTGATCGGTGCGTTCTGTACCGTAGACCGACTTGATGTAGGCAGCCTTATCCCATGGGTAGACATCACTCACAGCGAGCGTCGCAACAATCTCGCCGCCGGGATTGGTAACGGCGACTGACTCACCGACCTTCAGCGATGCTGCTTGATCGGCAGTTGCCGGAAACGCAATTGGAATCGTCCAGGCATACTTCTTGCCATTGGATTCAATCGCAGACTCATCCAGCACCATCTGGTAAGTCGCTGAATCCATTGGGCCTGTTAGAGGGCTGAGAATTCCATCGCCGAAACGGTAGACCGACGATAGATCCGCGGCAGATACCGGAAACTTCGGCAGGCTCTCAGCAGCCGCTTTGAAATCAGCAATCTGATCTTCGGGGACTGTGCAACAAACAGGTTCAGTAAGTCCGCCGTGCGGAGCGATAAGGGCAGCCATGAGTACGAGTGTTCCAAAAATCCGGTTATTCGAGTGATTTTGGAACGTAGGAGAAGAGGGTAACCTCGTCAAGCCGCAGTTGTCTCGATGCTTGGGGCAAACTCAAACTCGCCAACGTCAGACGTGGGTTGGCCCTCTGTTGACCCCAAGTTTCAGCCCCTCTTCGATTGTAGAGCCCGACTCTCCCGTAAACGGAAGAGTGTCGTGTCCGTGTGGCTTTCCCGGAGATCGACTTTGCTGAAACGCTTCTAACCCGCAGCAACTGGGTCCAACGTCTTACGGGGCAGTTTTTCAATCTGTCCCTGCTTTAGCCGAACGACTCGGTCGGCTTGTTGGGCGATGGCGTCGTCGTGGGTCACCATGACAATGGAGAGCTGCTGTTCTTCGTTGAGTTTCTTCAGCAGGTCCATAATTTCCTTGCCAGTGGATGAGTCCAGATTGCCGGTCGGCTCATCAGCCAGCAGAATCTGAGGCTGCCCGATCAGTGCTCGAGCGATCGCACCACGTTGCATTTCGCCGCCGGAAAGTTGAGATGGCTTGTGCTTAATGCGGTGCTCCAGACCGACCTTCTTGATGATATCCATCGCCAGATCGCGATTGGCTTTTCGATTCTTGAAGAACTGCCACGCGCTGTCTCGAATCATAAGCGGAGCCTGAACGTTCTCAAGCAGATTGAGTTCGGGCAGCAGGTGATAGAACTGAAAGATGAAGCCGAACACTCGGTTTCGCAGTTGGTCC
>JBGCDN010000835.1:0-8200 GCA_045105495.1 Planctomycetaceae bacterium | reverse complement strand
CACCGCTTGGACCTGTTTGATCTTGCTTTCAATGTCTCGGATTGTTCGTTCCAACCGGCTCATCTCTTCTATACGCCAGTCCTCTTCACCACCGCCTTCGATAGCAGCCTTGAGCTCATCGATGCGATTTCCGAGCTGCTTAATCTGTCTGTCGAGACGTTCGATTTCCCGCCGTCTTTGTTCGATCTCTGACTCGATCTTTGCCAAAGCCTGCCGTGCCTCCCTTAGCAACTCTGCCATTCGTCGGGCTGAACCGGAAGCGCCCGTAGCTTGAGACAGAAGTGCCCTGAGCCAATCGAGTTTGAATGACGCATCGAACCGATGGAACTTTGGATCTGCAAACAGAGTCTTGTGAGCCGACTCTTCCTCGAACGTAATGGCAACTGAATCCCATGACCCGCGTAGCAAAGAGTGAGTGACCTTCATGCGGTCGTCGAGTCGCACCAGCCTAACAAATACACGAGCTTTCTGTTCGGCAGTACCCTCAACAAGGTCTTTGAAATCGGTTCGAAAGTCCCCATTCAAAACTTGTCCAAGCTGATCAATACCTGGAAGTTGCAGCTGGCCAAATTCAATTGAATTGGACGGCTTGCCAGGGTTGTCAGTGTCTTGGCTGGCGACAAATGAATTCCCTGCAATCGATTGAGCCGCCATCGAAGTCCGATGGCGAAAAGAGTTGTCTGCAGATTCAGTGACAGAACGACTTGCTTCCGTGCCATCGTAACGCTGTCGCCATGCCTGATCGCGAGCGACAACTGATACGTTCATCCGAGAAACGATTGCACTACCGCACGTGAAGATCATCATGAGCATCATCGCCAGCAGCGGCAGAAACAATGCTAACTCCACCTGTGCTTGTCCGGAGCGTTTTGAGCGATCAACTTGGTTCGTATGGCGGCTTGTAATTCGTCGCATCATATGCCTCGTTATCAGTGTGTTCGCATGAAGTCCAAAACGGTTCGAGTTGTTCTTCTGATGACTTGACCAAATGGTGATGACGGCGGGTGATCATGGATTTGCTTCAGCCGAAGACCGCTTACGGGAACCAGCTTGGCCTGCCAGTTCACTTGAATGCGAGGATACTCGTGCGGTATTCCCCGACCTTGAACTTCATAGGGTCGATACTCGCCGGGGCCGGCAGGGTCAGGCGGCTCAAGCATGGCAGCACTCCGACTTTCCGTGTCTTGGTTGCTACCGGGATACCAGTTCAACGTGTCGTACCCAACATTGGCCTGACGACCGGGAACCGTGCGTTGGCAATAGGGATCGATGCGATGATTTGGTCGCTGCTGCTCGTTGGCGTTGTAAAAGAGCCCCATCGACCAAGTCATCATCCCATTCGGATGTTCTTGACCGAAGACTGACGAACCAATCACCGTCGGAGGCTTTGCGTGTGTCACGGCGAGCACAGAGAACCGCTTAGTTGCGAGATCAGAGTATTCCGCGATTGCCCATTTCTCGTAACCCTTGTCCGGCCCTTCATAGTCGTCCATCACGTAGAGAGCCATGTGTTCGTTAGGACGCTCATTGCTGGTCGCTTTCTTCTGAAGCTTCCGGCAGATCCGTTTTGTGTAGCCGTTGGTCCAATGGAAGTAGAGATCCTTTGTTTCTGCCAGCTGCAGTAGCTTGCCGAACGCATCCATAACAGGCTTGCGGTGATAGTTTACCCATGGAAAGGAGGCTCGGGCGAGCTGTGTCCACTTAACGACCCGGTCCCAGGTTGGAGCGTCGTAGTTGACAGAGGGCGGACAATCACAAGTGGGGCCAGGCTCTTCGACGACGTTGCTATTCCCTTGGAGTGGAGCTATTTTCGCGATCGCGAGCGGATCAATCTGCAGAGGAAGACGCAATGGAATCCGTGGGTTCCCTGGCTGTGGGAAGGTCGTACCGACAAACCCGTTTTGCTTCGCCACCGCCCGAGCCGCTTGTTCAGCCAGAATGGGAGTCTGCTTTTTGACAAACGTTGTGTAGGCTTTCGCCGATGGCATGAGCTGTTCTTTAAGCAGCTGCTTCACCGGCGTCAGGGCTTTCGCGGCCTGATGGAGCACATTTAGCGTCGCGTACTCTTGGGCAATCTTGAACCCGTATAGCTTCATCACCAAAGAAAGGGCTTCCCCGGCAGGTCGAGTTGGCGGAAAGGCCTTTAAGGCCATCGCCACGACGAGGCCCTGATATGCCTGTGCCAGATGCTTCTTGAGGTTCATCTTGGAATCGAGTTCCGTCGCCTCAGCTCGAATTTCACTTGCTCCGGAACTGCTGTTACCTTGTCTTTGCAGCACGAGGTTGAACACTGCTGGCGGCGGATTCTCTGATTGAACAAGGCGAAACAGGACCTCCAATTGCCAATCAGCTCGATCCAGC
Organism: Planctomycetaceae bacterium; assembly: GCA_045105495.1. Lineage (GTDB taxonomy): Bacteria > Planctomycetota > Planctomycetia > Planctomycetales > Planctomycetaceae > CAYNWT01. The sequence continues at coordinate 5,839 of JBGCDN010000835.1, read as the reverse complement.
TTACCAGGATTCTTGGCATACTCTGAAACATTGGTGCCAACATCTGCTCGCTTCCCGGCATCCAGTTTGTCTCCACCGAATGCGTAGTGCAGAATGACCATCGCGTTCATCTCACCGATGACATGGTTGGTGGCGGTAATTGCATTCATGCCGCGTGCCATGTACGTCGCCCCACTGTAGGCCGAAGCATCCGCAGCATTCTGGAGATCCACTTTCTTAGTCGTAATGTGCCCCACGTTGAGTACATACACCATCAACAACACGCACAGCATCATGAACACGGCATTCGCAGCCGTCAGCAAGCCATCTTCTTCACCGTGTATCTCACGGAACAGTTTTCCAAGTCGATCGTCCAGCTTTTGCAGTTGATGATTCATTAGTTTGCCCCCGGGCGATACTTGTGGTTTGCAGCGGCACTGTCATATTTGATTCCCAACCTACGGTTCGCGGACTGGGGTCGTTCCAACTGCAGTTCGAACGAAGATGAGACACGACGGCTGTAAAAATCTGAACCGGGCAAGCCAGACCTACTTCCAAGAAAGACACCAACCGCGGAGATATTGAAGGGCATCTCGTAGGTAACGGTGACCTCAACAACCTCATCGTGGTCACGCCCGCGTGGTCTCATCAATTCATGTAGCGGCGGATCGAATGAGATGTCTGTGGCAGCGAACGCGTAATTCCACTTCGATTGCGAATAGTCGCTCGCCTGTTTGTCTCCTCTCTCCACAAACCGGGCATAGACATCATGAAATCCGGCTGCAAATGGGGGAGGTGAAACACTGACCCGATGACTGTCCAGTCCGGACGCGAACGGTGTTAGATTGTTGACAGCTGCAAGGTGGACCATTCCCACCCGTTCTCCCTTTGATGTCTCGCCAACAGGTTCGGCTGGTAGCCAAACGCCCGCACTTCGAGCGGCCGCGAATGCTGCTTGAGTGACACCAATTTTCACTACCAACAGCAGCGTGCATTCGATGACGAAACAAATAAGCAACGTGTACAGCGGCATGAGTATGGCAAGGCCGAGCGAGTAGGCGGCGCCATCTTCATCGCGAGCGATCGCTACCAATGATCGCTGGCGACGTTCCGGCAGGCAGCCCATCAACAGAAAGCCAATGGCAATAACAGTCAGCCACATATAGAGAATCGGCGAATACAGGACTTGGCTCATTGGTCAACCTCTTGCGATCGATCCGTGATGAGAGGCCTCAGAGAAACACTGCAAACTACCTTGCCAAGAGGGTCTTGCGGCTCAGAGCAAGAGGGGGCGAAGTGTTGATTCACCTCCATGAAGTAAAAGCCTGTTGTGAATGCTGCAGGAAATGCTGCAGCGAGGATGACAATCGTCGGCAGCCCAATCAGGCTGAGGAAAAGACCACGCATCGGAATCTCCTAGAGATACGGTCCGCCAACCGTGCTAGACGTGTAGTGATAAAGTCGTGCAAAGCAGTCTTGCGCGAGGAAGTACAATCCGGCGGAAAAGATCAGCAGAATGGCCATTGCCACGACTACTTCTTTTGCTGCAAGACCAGCCCGATTCGGTTTGGTTCTCTTTCGTCGCATCACAACACCTGGACTCCACCAAGGCACAACATGGTGGCGATCGCAAAGAACACGGCCATCGGGACCGGATAGGACAGTTTGTGCTTGTGCAGCACAGGCTGTGGGAACTTCGCCGGCGCGCATGTTGCCAGCAGCTTGTAAACGAGCCACGAAGGACCAATCCGATACACAATCAGGCAAGCCGCGAATACGCCGCCGACTATGTGAGCGAGGAAGATGATTTCTAAGCCCGATCGCACGCCAAGCAATCCGCCAAGTACAGCGGCGAGCTTCACGTCGCCAGCTCCGATGCCAATTGTAAAGTAGGCCACGAGCATGACTCCGAAAGACACACTGAAACCGGCCAACCTTTGCGGCAGTGCGTCAGGATCAACACCAGTCAGCCCAATGAGCAGGGCAATGAAGATCGAAGCAACAAACGCCCCGTACGTCAGGTAGTTGGGAATCCGTCGCTCCCTAAGATCAGAAATTGATGCGACGCAGAGTACACCTGTAAGAAGGACCGCCTCGCCCACGATGCTTGCTGTAAAAATGTGCTCGAGCATTTTGAGGATCCAGAAAAGGAATGAGCCCCCAAAATCTGGGGGCTCGTGCCGGAACAGCAGGCTACTGTGTCTTCCCGTTCTTCATGACTTTTTCAAGTTGATCTGTGATCGTGCCGCGGATGCCACTGTCTTTGGTTCCCCACATCTCATAGATGCCGACCAGAACTAGAGACGCCACCGCAAGAATCACCACCGTCTGGAGTGCTTCCATGCCGGATTCATCGTTGTGGAACTTCTTAACAGACGCAGTAAGCTTCTTCATTTCAATTCTCCTGAAGAGGGGTTTAAGTTCGAGTGATGATCACTCACCAGGAGATAAAAGCAGGGAGTCAAGGAGGACAGCATTTCTTGAAAGCGACAGAGAATTTCTGAAAGCCACTCCCTAGAGCATTCTTGAAGACGATCGCTTGCAAGATGGCAGTTGCGTTCATCAACTCAATGCGCACTTCGGATAAGAACAGCCCAGCTACTTGCTGGCGTTCGGCATTGTTTGCAGCAAATCGCGCCGAAGAACGAACCCATCGGCGTACCCCATTTGCCGCGCGGAGTTGCCTGCTGCCCGGCTGAGCTTCGAAAGCTCGCTTCTCTGAACCGCAGTCTCAGCCTGAACGGCAAGCTCTGCGTAGCACCTTGCGAGGAGCAACTGGCGACAAGGATCAGCGGTATCTGTGTCGAGGCTTCGCATGATCCGCCAGACGTCGGCTGTTTGTCCGAGGCACGCAAAGGTCAGCATTAGTTCAGAGTTCGAGGAATCGGGCGCATTGCTCGCTGGAACTGCCTGCTGGAGGCGAAGGCAGTGTTTGAAATAACCCACAGCCTCAGCTTCTGACTTGGAAGACTTCCCAGCGCCTGACCCGCTGGCCCTACCAGCATTCAGTCTCGACAATTGCCCAAGTCGAAACAGAGTTGCCGCGTACTCCCGTTGCAGGCTTATGCTATCTGTCTGATCCGACAGAACGCCGAACAAGCCCGCGGCTTCAGCAAGATACTTCTCAGCCCTATCGTGCCTTCGCAGCTTCATGAGGGCCTCGCCGAACTGGCTGGCCAGCGAAGCGTAGCTCCATCGAGCACGAATGCTTCTTCCACCCACGCCGACCTCGTGCATCAACTCCGTTAGTGCCCCTTCACACAACAACACACCCTCGTCGCTGGAGCCGCTGTGAATAAGTGCCAGTCCAAGACCAACTCGGCTTCGGTTCAGATTGGTCTGATGCTCATCAATGGAAGCTGGCAGGGCAGGGTGTTGGCTCTCAAAGGCTTGAGCTTTGACATTCTGGATCAACAGTTCGTGAGTTGTGACCGACCGCTCGAAATACTCCGCAGCGGAACTGAGATCCCCACGGTCCATACATGTCACTGCCACTTCATGCTGAAGAATTCCATGCAGCCCATAAACGTCCAGAGATGATGGACCACCGTCGACAGGTATCGGTTGTTCAATAATCTGATTCGCCACTTCCAGTGCCCGCATCTTCAATGCCCGGCAAGCCTTCGAATCCAAACACATCTCCATCTTCGTGTTAGCTAGAGCAAGAAGGATCTTCGCCAGATTCGATCTCGATACGTCGTCGGGATGAAAGCTGACCTGCCGGGTGGCCAACTGACACAGATTTTCCAAGAGTCTCTCCGCGGTCTCGAAGTCTCCCAAGTCGGTACATGTCACGACGAGTTCCATCTGAATGGCCATTTCCGTCTCGGCAATCTCCCGGTTCGCCAGTGTCGTATGACTAGCCAGCGTTGATGTGAGATGTGAACTTAAATGCGACATCAATTCCCGCCGCAGTTGGGCCGTGTTCGGCCTTCGATCCAGTTCGCGATTCACATGCGAGATAACGAATTGCATGCTGTCCAGACTCCGATGCGCCTGCTGCAGGGCAGTCTGTTCGCCGACGTCGGCACGCCTTGCGTTCAAGATTGCTGCAGACTCGTTGGCACGGGCTCGATTTTCCGCAACGACAAGTCGAGCATGACTACGTCGTGTCATTTCAGAGACGACACTCAGGAACACCATCAGCGTCAACGCAGCAACGATGCAACTGAAGGTGCTCGTTGGATGCTTTCTAAACCATCGACGACCTCGTGCCCAAAATGCTTCGTGTTCGGCGCTCGTCGGTTCATCGGCAAGATAGCGAGCGATGTCATCTGCCAATGTGTCGGCAGTCGCGTACCGCTCATCAGGTTGATGTGCCATTGCCTTAAGACAAATCGCCTCAAGTGTTCGCGGGATACTCCGCTTCAGGACTGACGGAGAAGCGAACCGCCCCTCAATGACGTCTTGAAGGACACTCTTCGCCGAGCCGCGGACAAACGCTGGCTGGCCGGTCAACAAGTGATACAGCGTTGCCCCTAATGAGTAGACATCAGATCGAAAATCAAGTTCCAAGCCACTAGCTTGTTCGGGGCTCATGAATGCCAATGTTCCTGTCAGGGTACCGGCGTTCGTTTCAGTCGCGATGGCTTGATCAGAGAATTGTTGTGCCTCCGGATCCTGACGTTTGGCCTGCGACGCATTCACAACTTTTCCCAAGCCCCAATCGACGACCAATGTTCGACCGAAACCTCCGATCATGATGTTGTCTGGCTTAACGTCTCGATGCAAAACACCTTGGCTATGGGCATAAGCCACCGTCTCACACGCACTCATGAATCGCCGCAGTAGTCCACGAAATGCAAAGTCGTCTTCAACTGAATCGCCATGAGTACGATGGTAGTCGGCGATAGTATCCGTTAGCCGTTCACCGCGAATTAGCTGCATTGCATAGTACGGTCGACCATCTCCATAAACGCCGCGTTCATAGATCGGAACGATCCCCGGATGCTCAAGCCCCGCAGTAATTTCAGCTTCTCGAAGAAACCGCTTCTGTGTCAAAGGATCCAGCGCGTGCTCGGCTCTGAGCTCCTTTAACGCGACATCGCGATTGAGATCCTTGTCTCGGGCCAGCAAGACTTCGCCGATACCCCCTCTCGCGTGACAACGGATAACTTCGAACCTGCCAACCGTGCAGGCATCTCGTCGATCAACCGCAATCGTATCCTCAAAGACGAGAGACTGAAGTGGGTCCACCCGCTGGTCTCGGGCCATGGAATCCGCGCTTGCTTTCCGCGAGTCATGCGTGGGCGAAACAATTTTCTTGAGCTTTTGCTTGCTAGTCTGCACGATTCTGCTGTTCCAATCGACCGTAAGGGTCGACGTCAAAAGCCTCCGCCTTTCGATCACTTTTCAAATTTCTTAGCCACGACAACAACACCGTCAGGGAACAAACAAGGCTCGGCTTGTACAAACTAAAAGCGGCCGACTCGAGTGCCACGCCAGTCGGATAGTTTGGATTCTCTCTAGCCGGTTCTCCATCAATTGGATCAGGAGTTGAACCCTGAGTCAACGTGAATGATTCCTTGGCCATCGGCTCTTGATACTGATCAGAGAAAGCAATCCAAGAAATCGGCTGTTCATCGGGGAGAGCCGATTTCTCCACTTTCTGGAGCGCTCGCTGCGTACTCGGCATACTTGCGGAGCTCAGCGAATGGCGATTTAGAACCATGGTTGTGCCGCCGTGGGCTAACGACTGCGTATTCGGCACCGGCCTCTCGTAATCCAACCTTTGAATCTGGGTACGACTCTCACTCAACGTCAGTACTCGTGGTTGGTCGGTTCTAGCGACCTTCTCACCCAATTGTTCGCCAACTAAGCGATACACTGGTAGCTTAGGCTCAGGGCTGCGACTGCTCGC
>JBGCDN010000834.1:0-3191 GCA_045105495.1 Planctomycetaceae bacterium | reverse complement strand
TCCGTGACCGCAGCTTCGGCTGGCTTTGTTGTTCGTTGACGGCTACTCCGCTCGACTAACCAAAGGCGGTAGACCGGGTTTCGATTTTCGGACTGAAGATTTAAGTAATCGCCGGTGCTCGGATCTTCCCAGGCGGCCGCAATCTGAATTCCGAGGTACGCAGATTCTACGACGTCTTTGTGACGACGGCTTACAAAGCAAGACACGCGCCTCTTCTGCCCCAACTGCTTGGCCAGTTCTTTAAGCCAAGGCTCTCGTTTATCTACCGGCTTGAAAATCACACCGTCCGACTGGTTCGGAAAGTGCTCTGCGAATAGCCGTCGAAATGTTGTGATGGGTAGCACTGCGAAATGTTCTGGAATACAAGTCGGGACGCGTTGAGTAATTATTGAATGGGTCGCATACGCCGCGACCGGTGCATTCTTGGTGACCACGGATTGGAAGTCCATGAGCAGCCTTGTTAGGCAATCAAAACGCCTTGCAGAAGTCGTAGAACGTTGGTTCCTTGCAGAACCAATACTGTTCGCGGCATGGACGACACATCGCGTTTCCTCGAACCCTCGAATAGAGAACATTCGTGTTCGTTCGGGAATGATTGAATTCAATCCGAGTTTCATTGCTGGCCTCGACCAACGAACGCTGACCGATGTAATGCGATTCGAAACGGTCCGAATAATCCTGAAGCACCCTTACGAACGGCGGAAACCGAACGGCGAACTCGCATGGGAAGCCAGCAACTTAGCACTTCAGGAATGTCTGCAGTCTGAATTGCCGATGCCTGCCGCAGCAGACCGGTTCGATTCAGACGCTCACAGCAAGAAGTACTTTGAGTATTACTACAATCTTCTTTGGGGAAACCGAACCAAGCCCCACAAAGACGATAACTCCGAAAGTGAATTGTCGACCACTCAACAGGACAAGGAAAAATCAGACTCGGCAGAGCAAGAAGAATCGGACAGTGATCCAGCTAACGAAGCATGCGACGACGATAGCGACGATAGCGAAACAACGGATTGCAATTCGAAACCAAACGAATGCGATGGTTCTAGTGTTTGCCAGAACTGTGGGGACGCCACTTGCGAAGATTCCAGCACGTGCAGCGGCGGTAACAACGCTTTCTCTGAACCAACTGATGCAGAAACGAGTTTCCCAGCCGGATGTACTGTCGAGGAATACTGCGACCCGGAATTCTGTGGAACGCAGAACTCAATGGACTGGGACTACGATCAACTATTCATCGAACAGCTAAACGATGTCATCACGGACATTGAGTCCTCCAACAACTGGGGGACGATTCCGGGTGCAGCTCGCGAGCTAATTCTCGCAAGCCGAACGCCGCGCCTCGACTACAGACGGGTTCTGCGTTCGTTCCGATCGACCATCCTCTCCACGAACCGCTGCCTGACTCGCATGAAGCCGAGTCGGCGGTACGGCTTCGAGTACATGGGCAGCCGTCGGGACTTCACAACGCGTCTGCTGTTTGCTGTTGATGTAAGTGGTTCTGTCGGGACGAAAGATATCAGGGCAGCGTTTGCCATTGTGAATCGACTGTTTAAGTACGGCATCGAGCAGATTGATGTTCTGTGGTTCGACACCCAAATCCGCAATCACGACCTGAAACCGATTGAGATAAAGCGAGCTCAGCGGCGAATCGAAGTTCTCGGTCGCGGCGGAACGTGTTTCCAACCAATCATGGATTATCTGGACGACTACCGTCAGTACGACGGCTTGATCATCTTCACAGACGGAATCGCCCCTGTGCCAGATCGCCCAAAACGCAATCGACGGACACGTGTTGTCTGGCTCTTCAATCGAGAAGAAAACTGGAAGAAACAGCACAACAACCTGGAGCTGCCCGGCATGACATCAGCTTTCGTCCTTCCAAGCTAGCAACGTACCATTGCATCCAAGGGCAGCTGCTATGGTGGGAGAATTAGTTCGTGAGATTCTTCGCCCATAGAATGGTCATGCAATTCGCGATGGTGGGTGCGAGTGATTCGTGTGGATCCTGTTGGTAGTACGCGGTCATCTTTTCAAACTCAACTGAGACTCTTCATCGAATTCGGTCTTTGTGCGGTTGAATAGATTTCTTCCATGAACGAAATTTGCGACGACGGGCCAATGCGATCAGGAATCTTCCCAGGTTCGAGGGTTGATGGCCGAAGAACAAAGTTAAATCAAAACAATAGGCGGTTCTGAACCCAAACTGGTTCCGAACAATCAACCGGGAGACTAAGACGATGGTGATGATGGGATCGATGGAACTGCTGCTCCTTCTGTTCTTCGCTGGAGGGCCATTCAGCGATTTGCTGGGCCTCCCCCCCGGCGAACGCGACGCCCAGCTTGTGCATGCGGCGGCTGAAAACAGCATGCTGTACCTGGAATGGGCTGAACGCGGTGAAGGCAAGCCTGGTGCCAAGGGTGTTGACGGCATGGTGGCCGACCCTGAGGTGAAGCACTTTGTTGAACGCGTCATGACGCAAATCAAACGAGGCGTCACTCAGAACATGCCACCGGACGCTCCACAAAGACCGGTGCTGGCAGCGTTGCCAGAATTTGTAGTCGCGTTTTCGGGTCGCCCCGGCTGCATGTTCGTCTCGCTTGATGAAGGAGCTGGGGAAGCCAACGACCCTTGGACAGCAGTGCTTGGGCGAATTAACGCAGGTCTTGTCATAAATGCTGGCGATAAAGCAGACGAGTTCACCGACATCCTTGGTCAGTGGATTTCTCAAGTGCCTGGAATGCAAAAGCCCGAGAAGTTTGACCGACTGCAACTACCCCTTCCTGTCCCAGCCTTCCTGCATCGCGATGGCGACCGGATCATTCTTGCTGTCGGACGGAAAACGCTAGATCAAATCCTCGCACGCCTAAAAAGCGGCGACGGCGGACTCGCAACAAACAAAGTTTTCACCGCAGCATGGGATGAACTGAAGCTTGAACGCGTCGGCAGCATCTCGTGGCTCGACGTAAAGGCCGCCGCAACAGAGATCCCGAGTCTGATCGATGGATCTACTGCGGACATGGTGTCTGCAATGCTGGATGTCACTGGATTCAGTGGGCTTGAGAACGTCATGTCGGTCACCGGCGTTGTCGATGGCGAAATCACTGGGCGCATCAAAGCGACGACGAAGGGTGAGTTCAAAGGCCTGATGACTTTCATGTCCGGACGAGCAATCACGGCGGACGATTTC
>JBGCDN010000833.1:0-4107 GCA_045105495.1 Planctomycetaceae bacterium | reverse complement strand
AGAATCGTTGGGTCGTCAGGGACAGGCATGACTAACTCATCGCAATCGACGACTTCGAACCGGCTAGTTCTTCCATGAATCGCTGAACACGGTCAGCCATCTCATCGCCGTTGGGGGCCAGCCCCGCCTGCACAAGAGCGTTGGCATAGAGCTGCTGACCACACTGCTCGACGAACGCGCCGTTGTCGTCGTTCTTCACAATCTCACAAAGCCGCGCGACAAGAGACGCCTTTGGATTCACTTCGAAGATCAGCTTATTCATCTCAAAGCCAGGCGCGCTTTGTTGCAGAACTTTCTGCATCTGCGTGCTCATTCCGCCTTCCGGATTCACAACACAGCACGCACTGTCGGTCAGTCGTTCTGACTTCCGGACATCGGCAACCTTATCGCCGAGTGCATCTTTGAAGAGCTTAAGAACCAAACCCAACCCTGCAGCGTCTGGTTCTGGAGTTCCATCGTCGTCCTGCTCGTCTTCGTTGTCTCCAACGTCCGGCAATTCCAGTTCGGCGGAGTCCACAGAGACGATTTCGTAGTCATTGAACTTGCCGACATGAGACAGCACGAACTCATCTGCCGGGTCAACAAGGTACAGGACTTCCAGGTTTCGCTTCCTGAAGACTTCAAGGTTCGGACTGCGTTCGATACTGGATCGGTCACTACCGCCGATAAAGTAAATCTGCTTCTGTTCCTCAGGCGTCCGCTCAATGTAGGCGTCCAAAGAAACCATGTTGTTTGATTCGGCGTCATGAGACGACTGGAACCGCAGCAACCCGGCGATCTTGTCTTTGTTCTCGAAGTCAGAACTAACGCCTTCTCTTAGAATCGTTCCGAACTCTTCGTAGAACTTTGCGAACGCGTCTGCATCGTCCTTTGCCATCTTCGCGAGGTGATCCAACACTCGCTTCACGAGTACCTTTCGCATCTTGCGGAACACCGTGTTGTCCTGCAGCGCTTCACGAGAAACGTTCAAAGGCAGGTCAGCGGAATCGACAAGCCCGTGCAGGAATCGCAGGTACTCAGGCAGGAGCTCTCGATTATCGTTCTGAACCAGAATCCGCTTCGCGCACAAATGCAGACCGTGTTCGTCGTGCCCAAAGCCGAGCTTCTCGAGATTCGACTCTGGGCAAAACAAAATGCTGTAGAACTGGAACGGAGAATCGGCTGACAGGTGCAACTGCCAAAGCGGCTTGCCCGGCCGACGCGTCAGGTACTGGAAGAACTCGTCGTATTGCTCTTGCTTCAATGAGCTCTTCGGTTCGACCCAGATCGGAGGCTGATCGTTGAGGTGTTCGCCATCGAGTTTGATTGGGTATGGCACGAAGGTCGAATACGTCGAAATGATGTACTTCAGTCGTGTTGGCTCTGTGAATTCGCCTGCCAGATCGTCTTTGAGATGCAGACGAATTTCCGTTCCACGTTTCTCTACTTCGGCCGCTTCGATTGTGAAGCTACCGGTTCCATCTGACTGCCATCGCCAACCAGATTCTTCCTCGTAGTTGCGAGTAACGACTTCGACTTTGTCAGCCAGCATGAACGCAGAATAAAAGCCGACGCCGAACTGCCCGATAATCGATAAGTCTTCTTTCTCGTCGCCGGACAACTTGTTCATGAAGTCCAGCGAACCACTGCGGGCGATCGTCCCGAGATTCTGGACAAGATCGTCCTGCGTCATACCGATTCCGTTATCGACAATGGACAGGGTCTTGCCGTCTTTATCCGGAGCGATACTGATCTCGAAGGCTTCGTCCGAACTGATGGACTCGCTGGACACCGCCAAAAACCGGGCTTTGTCGAGCGCATCTGAGGCATTCGACACCAGTTCGCGGATCGCAATCTCGCGGTTCTGATACAGCGAATGCGACAACAGCTGCAGAAGCTGCGCAATTTCGGCCTGAAACGTGTACTGGGTCGATTCGTTGGTTGCGGTCACTTTGGTCTCCCTAGACTTTTTTACGAGTCTATTCGGGGTTTTTTCGGGTTCAAGCAGAACGGCCAAATCCGGCGTCTCAATAATGACGTTTGATGGTATGATCAAAGCGGCCCGTTCACTTTAGCTGCGCTCCCGATATGCTTTTTCGATGTTCCGAATGCGAGACCGTTCTGGAAGTCAAGGACGGCGAGACCGCATACCAGCAATGCCCGGCATGCGCCAGCAGTCTGTCGCCCAATTCGCCGAAACTGGATGACCTGCAAGCCGGCGATCAGGTGGGCCATTTCGAACTTCGTGAACTTGTGGGAAAAGGTACCTATGGAGTCGTATGGAAAGCGTGGGACACAAAGCTTGAACGATTCGTTGCTCTGAAGATTCCCCGCGTTGAAGCCTTGGACATCGAACAACTTCTCAGAGAAGCCCGTTCAGCGGCCAGTATCAAACACGAAAGCATTGTTAGTGTGTACGAAGTCGGCCTGTCTGCGATACAGCCATATATCGCAACGGAGTTCGTGGAAGGCGAAAATCTCGAGCGATGGCTTACTACTCACGAGGTAGAACCGAACCGAGTTGCCGAGATTGGCCAACAACTTGCCGAAGCGGTCCACAGCGCACACAAGGCGGGTGTGATTCATCGCGACCTGAAGCCAACAAATGTAATGCTCGACACAGACGGGCACACTCACATAACAGACTTCGGGATTGCCAAGCGGGAAGACAGCGAAGCCACGCTGACCGTTGAAGGTCAGGTTATCGGGACCCCAGCCTATATGTCACCCGAGCAGGCACGAGGTGACGGGGCGACGGCAGATCGACGAACGGACGTGTACTCGCTAGGCGCCATTCTTTACCGCATGCTTGCAGGACGATCTCCATTTAAAGGTTCGTCACTGGTTGTTATTCCGCTTGTCCTCTCCGAACAGCCAACACCGCTCGACGATTCCATACCAGCATCGCTTCGATACATCTGTGAAAAGGCGATGGCGAAGTCTCCGGACGATCGCTTTCAATCCGCGGAGCAACTCGCTGACGCACTCAGACGCTTCCAGCTTGGTGAAGAACTGCTTGCTGCTCCAACGCCGCCTAAGGCTGGGACCTATGCGACGCTGAATGGCTTCGTCGCCCGCAAACCCATAGCTTCCCTTACAACGTCGATCCTCACGATGTTGATCGTCGGAGGCCTTTACTCGTGGATCTCCGATCTGAACCAAACCAAGGTTTTACCGGTTCCTAATCGAAAGATACAAACGGTGGTGGTCCGCACCAGTATTCCAATGGATCGGATTCGCTTTGTCCCGATCATCGAGAAGATGTACCAGATCGATCAGGGCCGCAGTATTGTTGACCGGACAAACGTCAATGGTATCGAAGTTACGGTCGACCTGCCCCACGGGGACTACCTCGTCGTCGCCAGCAACAAAGACGAGTCCTATTTCCACGAGGTTGTGAGAACGGTTCCTCGTGCGGGGATGGAACGAGGCAAGTTCAAGCACATCGACTGGACTGTTCGAGAGGATAACGCAATCGAACTGCCGACCATCACACTACACCGTACCAACGAACAGTCTGAGGATTTCCTCCGAGTACCCGGTGGCGAGTGTGTATTTGGAGTGGTCGGTGAAGCCAACTCTTTCAACGCCCCCTTCCGGGCAAGAATCGCAGGCTACTTACTTGGAAAAGTGGAAGTGAGCCAACAAAGTTTCGACACATGGCGGACGCCAGACGAACTGAACCCTGCACAGCCGGAAAGCAACTCCTACCAGCCGGCAACAAACGTCGAGATCGATGAGATACTAGCCTTTCTTGAAGACGCAGGGCTTCGCCTTCCGACAGAGCTGGAATACGAGTTTGCAGCGACCGATGGCGGCAATACCGCCGACAAAACTAGCTATCCAGAGCTTTTATTTCGTCACAGCGCAAACGGGAAGGAGGTTACCAATGCGTACGGCCATGAACGGCTCTTTGGTAGCGTTGCCGAAGTCACATGGTCTGTGGCCAAAAATCGGGGCATCGAGTTGGATCATCCAAACCTCGCGAGCGATCTCCGGAATTGGTGTGTCCGAGGTGTACACACGGGACACCACAACATCCCCGGAATCGAGTGCTCAAGCCCGCGTCACAGAGCCAGCTTGGCAGCGGAATACATCCCTCACAAGAACATTGGCTTCAGAGCCGCC
>JBGCDN010000832.1:0-9092 GCA_045105495.1 Planctomycetaceae bacterium | reverse complement strand
TCATGAGTCTTTGAATCAATCCCATCAAGCGAAAACGAGGCAGATCGCAGTCCCGCTGCAATCCACCGCTTCGCGCGAGGCTTGTCCATGAGGATGCCGTTGCTTGTCAGATTAACACGCATCCCCAAATCCGCAGCGTGGTGGATGGCTTCTTCAAGATCCGGATGAAGTGTGACTTCGCCGCCGCTGAAGTGAACTTTCTTCGAACCCAGAACAACGGCGTCATCCAGGACTCGCTTAATGACGTCGATCTCAATCTTTTGCTTGGCGATTCGCCAATACTTGCACATCTCACAACGCAGATTGCAGTTGGAGATAATTTTCACTTTGACCGAACGCAGGTACGTTGGTTCCGCGTTCTCGTGAATCTGACGATGAAGCTCATCGGCGACACCCGGGCCGCGCAGCAAGTCGTCGAGGTTATACATGCGATGGTTCCTCGATCATGCGTTCGAGCTGCTCGATAATCTTGCTCGGCCGAGACTGTCGTAGCAGGCAAGGAACAGACCGAGAAGCTGGTGGTGGCTTGTGGTGTGTCGATCCGCATTCTGGTTTGTCGTGTTGTAGCGACCTTTCACACGACGCAAAGGTGGTGAAGCCGCTTGCACGATTAGCTTGTTCCCCTGCACTGCCACATTCCGGACCGTTACTCCGTTGTAGCTTGGGCGTTGCTGCAGCCTCCTGGCAGCAGCTTCGAGCAGAGGAACGGTCTTCGGCCGTACTGCCAATGTGAGGTCAATCTTGTCCGTGAATGTCTCTGACACTTTCGTGTATTTGCGTTTGGACTTTTCCTTGCGCTTCACGGTGCGAGACACTTCCAATCGGAAGCGTGTTCCATCCAGCAACCGTCCTTTTACATTCGCCCACGGGTGATCGTACTTTTTCACTCGGATGCTGGAGAAGAAACCACCACCGGTTTGTTCAACCAGATTGGTGGGCTGATTGTAATCGCCAAAGTCGATAGAAGCTTTGACAAGTTGATCGTCAGCCATGTCGCAGGCAAGGAACCGAATAGCGTCCTTGATCACAAGGTAACGATGGTCATCCAGGTCAGGATTTCCTGACTGCATCTTTACGATGGAAAAAACAAGCGAGACGACGGAGAGGCCCAGAATCACTCCCGGCAGCCATGTTGATCCTTCCAATCCCGCAGCAAAAAGCAGCCACGCAAACGAACCCAGAAGACAGATGACTGAAACAACTGTGGGCAAGATCCATTTCGAAATCCGCCGTTCTGCTTCTTTGTCAATCTGCTGAACCTGATCCAGATCAAACAGCAATCCTCTCGCAGTGTTGGTACTTTCGAATCGCCGGTTCGCGAGCGCTTCTTTCGAAAACGGAACAATTCCGGCAACCATAGGCAAGGCTGATTGTTCGCGCGTCGAGTCGGTCGCAGGTGCTACCTGATTCTCATCGTTCTTGATCTGAACCACCGGCAAACCAAGCTGCACTCGCAGCTGGTATAGCCCAGCTTCTTCAGCATCTGTCACAACACCATCTTCGTGTGCGGCGAGCAGCTCGGTGCGGTACCGCTGTTCGCCGGCTTTCATGACAATCTCTTTGGCTTCTGGTTCTTCAATCGAAAGTTTGGCTGCCAGAATTGATGCTTTGGCTCGCTCGGCCGCGGTGTAGTCGCCGTCTTCTACCAACCGCGCAATATACTTCGCAAACACGTTGCGAGTCACTTCATGAACTGTTTGCTCTGAAGCACCTGTTTCTCTAGCGAGATTGGGCAGCGAGAACTCGCTCGTTCCGGCGCGGAGTGCTTCCAGGATTCTGGTGCGAAACTCAGCCGATTTCATTGGGGCTCCGGCAAGTGAGAAGTCACGGAACTGGTACTGGCACTTGTGTCCATTAAGCTAACCCTCGCCAGTCTCAAGAACAACTCAGCAAACTGAAACCCATGTCGCCGCGATTGCTCTACACATCGTTCGACGAAGTCCCCGGCCCAAAGGGGGCCAGCACTCACATAGAAGCATTCACCCGCGCATTGGGGGAATACTATGGCGATGTTGTTCTGGTCACGCCAGGACCGCAGGATGTAGCCCTTCGAGAAGTCTTTCCGAAGGTTCGGCAGCTTGTTTTGGGAACTCCGGGCGAGAACCCAATTGCCCGGGCAAGAGTGTTCCGGACAAAGTTGCGAGAGATTCTTGAGAAACAGGTTTTCGACCTGATTCACTTTCGAAGTATTTTCGAGGGCCTGCCGCTGACCGATTGGCAACTTGCTCGCGATGCTGCGTTGATTTACGAAGCGAATGGCTTTCCTTCCATTGAGTTGAAGTACCACTACCGCAAAGTTGCGGCGAACGATTCGCTGATTGAACGACTAGCAAACCAGGAAAAGGCGTGTCTCGACGCGGCGCATCGTGTGCTCACAATTAGCGATGTCACTGCTACCCATATCGCATCGCAGGGCGTCCCGGATCAAAAGATTTCGGTGATTCGCAACGGAGTCGATCCGCAGGCGTTTTCTTTTCAATCGCCTCCGGATGCCAGTGCGGCTGGAGTTCTTCAGCTCTGTTACGTTGGAACGCTTACCGGCTGGCAGGGAATCGAGACGCTGATTGAAGCGACAGAGCTTGTTAGAAAGCAACGGTCAGTCCGCCTGACCATCATGGGACCGCAGCCAAAATATCGGCGGCAACAACTCGACAAGCTGATTCGCCGACTGAGGCTCGACGACAACGTTGTCTTCAAACCATCGGGCTCGAAGGAAGAAGTTTGCGAACTATTGCATCAGTCTCACTTTTGCATCGTGCCGCTACTTGCAGTCGATCGAAACTGCGTTCAGGGTTGCTGCCCGCTGAAACTGATTGAAGCGATGGCCGCTGGTGCCCCGGTCATCGCCTCCGACTTGCCGATCGTGCAGGAACTGGCCGAACCAAACAAGCACTTTGCACCTGTCAGGGCTGGCGACGCGAAGAACCTCCGCAACGTCATTCTTGAACTTGCCGACAACCGCGATTTGGTTCTCCGTCAAACCGAAGCGGCTCAAGAACTTGCCAAATCGATGACCTGGCACAATGCGACCCAAAAGCTGATCGATGTCTACAACCAACTTCTTCCCGCGTGATCACGAGTGAACGGGACTGGAGTGATGCTTCAGCGACTCGCCACGCGTTTCAGCAGCTCATCAAGCTGAGCGGCTTCCACTGAGGGAGCAAAATCAATTTCGACTCGTGCCCGAGCTGCTTCGATCATGCCTTGCCGCTGTGTTGATGGCATGGCAAACAAGGCGTCCACACGTTCTGACAAGTGGTGAAGGTGTGTGGTGGGAACCAGCAAACCGGTGACACCATCCTCAACGACTTCAGGAATAGCTCCCGCGTTCGATGCAACAACGGGAATACCGGCCGCCATGGCTTCCAGCAAGCTGTTTGGCATTCCATCCCAAAGCGACGGCAGGAGAAACACGTCGCCCAGCTTCAGATGTTTCGCAACCTCAACTCGGTCGTCGATGTGCCCGGTTTGAATAATGTCTTTCCGAGCGTCCCCAATCGAAACAGTCAGTCGCTCGAAGTCGCCACGATCAGCAGACCGAACTGCTCCAAGAATCATTAGCCGAGCCGGACGGCGTTTGCGAATCTCGTCGAACGCTCGCAGCAGAAAAGGTGTTCCCTTCTTCGCCCGCAGTTCGCCGGAGAAGACGACGACGATCTCATCGCTCCGGATGCCGTACTTTTTCACCAGGTCATCCGGACGCGGCCCCGGCACGAACAATTCAGCATCGACCACATTCTTCAACACAAACGGTTCTCGTTGCGAGAGCGTCCGGATCTTCCCGGCAAGATCTTCGGAAACCGCCACAACTTCCGTCGCGCGTTCAAGGCACCATTGAATGCGAGCGAAGTCGCCCGGCGGGAAAACCTGTCGATCGAGATCGTTCCCTCGGACGGAGAGAATCGACTTCAACTGATTATTCTCAGCGAACCACGTAGCCAGAAATCCGGGCTGCGTCGCATAGTGCCCCCAGACGAGACTGAAGCCGCGCCGTCCGTGAAGCCAGTCCAGGAAGTTCATGGCTTGCTGCATCGAAAAGTCATCACTCTTCGCGAGGCCCAGCCGATGAACCCGGAGTCCTGGGGTTGGTTCTTCTGTTTTTGCAGCCCCCGATGGAAGGTCTCGCGACAGAACGAACACGTCCGCACTGTGGCCCGATGCCACAAGTGTTCGCGCGATACGATCAGAAGAAATCGCAACGCCGCCGATGCTGGGCGGAAAGTTCTCAGTGATAAAAAGGATGCTTTGCATACAGCGGCGAGGACCAGCCAAGGGTGAAACGTTCGGCCTCAACAAGGTAGCCGAAATCAGCTCAGCAGCGGACCCAAAGAAGACGGATTAATAGTACAAGCGAATTTCAAGCTGCACGCTGACATGCATCTGACATTCACAGTTCACCCCCGGCACAACCTTCGAGTTTAATAGAATACCGCTTGCTGAACGCGATCTCCGGCTGTATCTTCTATCTAACTAAAACGTTGAAGCGGGAGTTCGCGTGCCAAGACCATCGTCTAATCAGCCGACCGAGCTGGAGCTTGAGTTTCTGAAGATCCTCTGGGATCACGCGCCGCGACTTGTGCGTGAAATTCGAGAAGAACTTGCGAAGCGCGGCCGCGATATCGCTCACACGTCAGTCATCACGACCCTCAACACGATGGTCGATAAGACTTACCTGAAACGGGTGAAGGATGGGAAAGCGTTTCTATTCTCGCCGCGCGTTACGAGGGAGCAGGTCTCGAAGAAGATGCTTGGAGCTGTCGTGGATCGTATCTTCGATGGTTCAGCCAAGGCGGTGCTCCTAAGCCTGTTTGATTGTGCGGACATTGATTCCGACGAACTGAAAGAACTGCGAAAACTCATCAATCAGAAATCACGGGAGGCGGGCAAGTGAGCGACTCGACGTTTCTGACGCAGTGGCTGGAACCAGCAACCTCTGATCTTCTTGTGGCCGGACTGCTTCACTTCCTGTGGCAGGCGACGCTGATTGGTGTCGTCGCTGCTTTGGCAAATCGAATCCTGAGGAACCGTTCGTCTGCGGTTCGCTACTGGGTTCAGTTTGTTTGTCTGATCATCATGGCGGCGGCACTTCCGCTGAATGTGGCAATGCTGAGCCGCACTGAAAAGGTATCGCCAGCGGAAACTGTTCGTCTTGGAACATCTTCAGAAACAGGTGTTGTCGAGGCGATGAATGCGAGCCCTGCCGCGACGCCAAGCGTTGGTGGTGGAGAAGCGCAAGTTCCTGAAAGTGCATCGAAGGTCGCAGTTCCGGTTGTTTCAGGGAACGCGCCTGCAGCGACGTCGATTCCATCCGTCGTCAGTGCGCCAGCGTCAGTTGGTGGTCTTCCTACAAGTGACATTGTGCTGGCCTGGTTGATTGGAACGCTGGTTATGGCGTTGCGTTGGTGATCGGTCTTCTTGGAGGCTGGCGGCTTATTCGTTCGGCGACGATGGTTCAGGACAATCAGGTTCTGAGAACATTCCAGCTACAGGTGGAACAACTTGGGCTGCACTTTGTGCCAGCGATCGCGTGGTGTGAGCGAGTTGCGGTTCCCGTTGTCGTCGGAATCATCAGGCCAACGGTATTGTTGCCGCCGTCACTACTCACAGGGCTGGAACCCGAACAACTAGAGGCAATTCTCGTCCATGAACTTGCACACGTTCGACGGTTCGACCCGCTATTGAACCTTCTGCAAAGATCCATTGAATGTGTGTTCTTTTTCCACCCGGCAATTTGGTACGTGAGCCGACATGTGAGCCGGGAACGAGAGATCTGCTGCGACGATCTTGTCGTCAAATCAGGAACCAAGCCAGTTACGTACGCCACTGCTCTGGTGCGAATGGGAGAACTCTGTAGTCATCGTGTCATGAGCCCCGGTCTGGCCGTCACCGGAAGCTCGGGAAGCGAATTCAAACAACGCGTCCTGCGACTGCTGACCCCCGAACCGACGGTGCATGCCGGCCAGGGCTTTGCTTTGTCGGTGCTGATGCTTGTTGTGTTTGGTTCAGCCAGTGCTGCGTACGCGTGGCTACCACAGGATGATGGAACCGGATGGAGACCTGGTCATCCCGAAGGCCTGATCGCCGTTCTGGGGGAAGACAGAGCACGATTTTGGGGAAACCCAACGCGTCTTCATCTTAGCCCGGACGAGAAGCGAGTTTACCTTATCGAATCGAATGGGTTCGTCTCTGCGTATGATACTCAGTCGCTTGAGCGAGTCATGCAGTGTCGTCCGCACAAGGTTCGTTGCCTGGACATGGCGCTGGTTGATACTGGCCAGAAGCTGGTCACAATTTCGGCAGACGGTACCGTCGCGCTGCACGATCTGAACACTGAACAACCGAACGAACTGGACCGACTTGAGCTGCTACCAGGTCAGGACTCTGGCAGGCTTTGGATGAACCTCGCCGCCGGCGCTCGCACGAATCGGATTGTCGTGCGGTGTGTCAACAGCGAAGGGTACAACAGAGGCGAAGATGACTCTGGCAAACAATCGATGATCGTTCTCGATGTGAAGGAGGGTCGGTTCAGCAAACGTGCTGAGATGCCCGCCGAGGCCGATGCTGCATGGCAATTTGCAATCTCTGATGACGGAAAGTGGCTCGTCACGAGCGAAGAGGCTGACGGGTTCGAAGATGTCAAACAGGATGGTGGAGGTGTGTGGCGACTTCAGAACGCCAACCTCGTCGTCCGCGACCTTAAGACGACTCCGCCGAAGGTTGTATCGGAACTTCCGTCGAAGGCGATCGAACGCCTCCATTTTGATCCGACTGGTCGGTTGTGGGCTCCCGATCCGCCGTTTCTAGGATCAAAGAGGAAGATCCATACTTGGTCGATTCGACACGGAAGGCTTGTCGGTCACACCTCGATTCCAGGTCGGTTTGGTGACGGCGCTCGGCAACGCACTTTCAACATGGATGCATCGATTATTGCTGTCACGAGCCTATCAGAGAACAAGCAGGGATTGGTGCTAACGAAAGGTGACAGCACCACCGAGGTGGCTCAACTACCTGGGGTTACATCGTCCGTATTTCTGAGAGACGGATCACTCATCACCACTGGAGCCCAAGTGCTGCGACGGTGGAATCGCGTGGGAGATGAGTATCACCCGACGGCGACGCCAGTGGGTCATCAGAGTTCCGTCAACGGGTTACTGTTTGACCCGCGGACGAACTCACTTTTGACATCCGCCGACGATGTCCGCGAGTGGGATCTGACTAAGTTGGATACCAGCCCGCCAAACGATGGTCGTGTCTTGCCGTTTGAGAACATTGTTGAAATGTGGATCTGGCCACAGGGACGGGGTTTCTTGCTGCGGCGAGCGATTGACGGTGAGAACGTTATTCAAGGCGTTCGCCGAAGCGGCACTAAGATGGTGTCTCGGTTCAAACTCAGCTTCGGCGATGACTATCGACAATCCCCGTGGTGCGCGGCGTTGCATCCGACCAAGTCGATTCTTGCGACGGGGCACTGGGACTCACATATTCGAATGTGGGACATTGGTGGTTCGAAGCCAAAGCAACTCTGTGAATGGAAAGCACACCGTGGTCATGTTTGCGACGTAGTGTTCGAACCAAACGGAAAGTC
The DNA here is from genome assembly GCA_045105495.1 of Planctomycetaceae bacterium. Taxonomy (GTDB): domain Bacteria; phylum Planctomycetota; class Planctomycetia; order Planctomycetales; family Planctomycetaceae; genus CAYNWT01. The sequence continues at coordinate 1,507 of JBGCDN010000832.1, read as the reverse complement.
GCTTGTCTCTGCTGGTTGGGATCACGAAACGAAGCGATGGGTGCTCACATCGGACTGTCGTGAGCCGCCTGCGAATGCAGCGACCGTTTGTAAGCACGTCGGAATCGTTCGTAGTGTCGCGTATTCGAGCGACAGTCGGTTCATCGCGTCAGGCGGCGAAGACGATCAGATCCTGCTCTGGGACCGGGACAATCCTGACGATGTGCGATCACTCATGCATCCGGAAGATGGTGCTCCGAAGGCGAATAGAACCGCGCTGCGGACACCCAATTCGTTGCAGTTCAACCAGACGGGCGATCGTCTTTTCTCAGGCGACGGTGCTGGCCGAGTTACTATTTGGTCAATCCCGGATGGGAAGATCCTCAAACGATGGCAGCTGCCCGGGTGGATTCGGGCGGTTCGCTTGAGTCTGGATGAAAGCATGATTGCAACCGGTAACTATGACGGCACCGTATTCCTGTTGAAGGCTGATTCGGAAGCGACCCCTTAAGACCTTCACCTCATCCGCAGACAGTAAGAGTCGTGGCGGTTTCGCCCAGGCCATCAAGGCAGGGTTGGACGATTGCTCGGAGAGACCAATAGAATGGGTCTCTCTGAATAAAACGATCCGGGACTAAACCTTCAGTACACCAAGCACCAGCGATCGGTCCGAGGAGAACGCTGGAAGCTGATCCGATACCCGCAGATCAACCACACACAGTTGTTCGATTTGCAGAACGATCCAAACGAGTTGAAAAACCTTGCTGAGTCAGCGGATCACAAAGCCCATGTCGATCGGCTCATGGGCGGGCTTGCAAACTGGCAAACTGCATGGGGCGACGATCTGGCACTGACCAGCAAGAATCCAAAGGCAATGGATTTCACGAAGGCAAAACGTGTTCCGGATCGCTGCCAGCCAAAATGGATTCGAGACAAGTACTACGACGGCGCGCAGCCAAGTGAGGGGAGCCAAAAGCAGGTTTGGAAAATGATGAAAGAATTCGGTCAGAAGTAGCGAGCGCTGAGTTCGTTCACGATCTCAACGCGACTCGCCGAAGCAGAGCGGTTCGTAGACGCTTTGAACCTATTTTTCGTAGAGCACTCGACAATTCGGCAATGCCGCTTCGAACTTTGCGACGTCGTCTGCGTCAAACGGTATGTTGGAGAAATTCAGTTCAACCAGGTTCTTGTACTTCGAGAGCGTCTCAAAGTGTTTTGCTGTGAGCCGAGCTTTCTTGCCTCGCAGGTAGATGTTGTTCACGGCTGGCGGCAGTTTTGACAGCTCAAACTCAGATGGCTCGTCGGCAAACATCTTGAGATGGACGCTGGTGACCGAATCGAGCTCGTTGAGTCTACGCATTACATCGAGTGTCGGGTCCAGCAGCACGATGCGTTGCAGTTTCAGCGATCGCAACTCATCGAGGACCTCTGCTTGTGCGTGTTGAGCATCGATGGTCAGCTCTTTTAGAGCGGTAAATCTAGTGGCAATTCGACGGACCAGCTCCTGGCAACCCCGGGCATTCTGCAC
>JBGCDN010000831.1:0-10375 GCA_045105495.1 Planctomycetaceae bacterium | reverse complement strand
GCCCAGGCACGCAAAAGACCGCTGCGTTTGTTAGCGCCAAACATCTCGAAGGTACGACGAGGACCATAGAACCGGCGAAAGACGGCCGCGACCATGAACCCGGTCAGAATAAACGGAGAGGCTTGTGCGGCGGCTTGTACAAAGCGAACAAAGAAGCCCCAGAAACTCATTTCAAGCATTGTGATTCCTATGGCTCGCGTTGTTAGTGGTCGTGATGGTGGTGGTCGTGATGATAAAGGTCAGGTTCTGGAGTCCCTGCCTTCTGAATGAGCGGCGTAAGTATCGCCAGTTCGTCAGACACAACGTCTTCGAGTTGTTTGATATCCAAATCTCTTGAGAGAACCTTGGATCGCATCTTCAGTGATGCGTCGCGGGCTGCTTCCCAGTCTGACTTTTTAAGGTCACTATCCGCGGCCAGTTCAGGAATCCAGTTGATGATGTCAACGAAATGTCCGAACTCCAGGCTGCCGATTTTGCCTCCGCGGTTGGCCAGTTCCCACGATCGCTGAGAGACCGCCGAAACGGCTGCTTTGAAGTTTGGGGGACGGTGCTCAGGGAATTCGTGGTGAGCGTGATCGTCGGCTTCAGTCTCGCTGGAGCCGCAGCCAGCAAGAACCACCGAGCTTAGAACGGCAAAGATGCAGGCAATTGACTTCATGGTTTAGTTCGCCGTGTATTCGGGGACAGCCACAGCGTCCAGGACTTCGCGAATGACGCGGTTGGCTGCGTCGATTTCGAGTCCAAGTCGCACTGCCAGGACTGGGTAAACGATGTCCTGAACATCTTCCGGGGTGACAAAATTTCGGTTCGAAAGAAAGGCCCGAGCTTGTGCTGTTCGTTGCAGAGTCAACAGCCCACGCGGACTGAGTCCGAGGACGATGCTGGTATGCTGCCGCGTTTCGCTGGCAATTCGAATCATGTATTCCTGAATGCCAGAAGATACTTCAAGCTTCGCAACCTGGTTCTGCAGGCTACTTAGTTCACCGCTGTTAAGAATCGGTTGAGACAACGTGGATTTGTCTGATGGTTGTTCAATGGCGGCTTGCAGCATCCGAAGTTCGGCCGATGTATCGGGATAGCCAACCGATAGCTTCATTGCGAAACGGTCCAGTTGAGCTTCCGGAAGTGGATATGTCCCGTGTTGATCCACTGGATTTTGAGTAGCGATGACGAAGAACTGGTCGCTTAGCTGATAGCGTTCTGTATCAACCGTTACTTGACGCTCTGCCATCGCCTCCAATAACGCACTTTGCGTTCGAGGTGTTGCTCGATTGATCTCATCAGCAAGAAGAATGTCCGCGAAGACTGGCCCGCGCCGAAACTCGAACTCTTGTGACTTCTGATTGAAAATGCTGAAGCCGGTTATGTCTCCGGGCAGCAAATCCGGTGTACATTGGGCTCTAGAGAAAGCGCCGCCCACCGCGTCTGCCAGAGCTTTCGCCAACGTAGTCTTTCCAAGCCCTGGCTTGTCTTCGAGAAGAAGATGCCCGCGCGACAACAGGCAAACCAAGACCATTTCAACGACTTCTGGTTTTCCACGGAGGGTTGAATTCAAGTGGTCACGAATGGCAGCGACCTTTGTCGTCGAATCGACGGCTGGTTCATCGCTTGTTGTAGCAACTGTCACTTTTGATCCTTCTGCTTTGTCTGTTTGTGAATCTGCCGCATCTTCCCAAACGTGAGTTCCTGAACCACGCGTTCGCAGAACCTTCGGTCTGCTAGCTCAATATCACGCGAGTCGAATGCCGCACGATTTGCGATTGCAGCGAACTGCATCAACTGTTCCCGGTTTGGGGGAAGGGGATTGAGCGATGAGATCCAGTTCCCAAACGTCGCACTCACTGGGCGTTCTGTACCCAGCGCTAGGCGAAGACGCTGCTCGATCAGCCCGATTGAACCAAGGGCAAAGTTGCGATTGTCAGACGGTCGTGACAAGCGCCAAAAAGCCGTTCGGACTGAATCGATAAGCAGCTTGCGGCGTATGAACGCGTACATCGCAGCAATGAACGCCGCCAGACTCATCCAGATATGGCGGCGGACAAAATCGATTGACGCGACGGCTGTGAGTCGTAGTCTTGCCAGAAGCCCGGGCGGAGGCGTCAAGACTTCGTAGCCTGGACTCGGTTCTACGGTCAGCCAGCGATCACCACCGAGTTCAACCTCGCACCAAAAATGGGCGTCAGCAGTATGCACCGGAGTGTGTCGCTTGCGCGCCTGATACTTTTCAGGCCGGGCGTAGAACCCTCCGACCAATCGTGTGGGGTAGCCCTGACTCCTCAGCAACAGCGCGGCCGCTGTTGCGAACATGTATTCCGGTCCACGGCGAGTTTCGAACAGAAACTCCGATACTGGAGAATCAGCATCCGACGAAACGTGAGCGTCTCGATCAAGCTCACATCTCGCACGCAGCTTCTCGCAGATGCAATTGATCACGTCTGGCCCGCGTTTGAATCCTGCAGTCCACTTCGTTGCCAATTCCTTAATTCGCTTCGAGTCTGAATTCTTCGGCAAGGCAGTTGTCACAGTCCGGCTTCGCGGAATCCATACGACGGTGAAGCCGTCTTGAAGTCGGGCCGGGTCGATGCGGTCAGATCCAATCTGAATTGCGGTCATCTCTGGCAGATTGTTGCGGTCCAGACCCATCAGCCCGTTGTCCCATGCCTTGAACATGTCGAGACGATCGACGAGCTCGATACTAATGGCATCTGCGTGCGGTGGGGTCGGTATGACGTTCCCTTTCAGATTGATGACCTTTACCGCATGAGTTTCTCGGTGAGAAAAGACATCGTGGACGCCGCGTCCCGGCGTAACCCGCATCCAATCTCGATCCCCTGCGTGGACCATCTTCATCGATCGGTCAACCAGTTCCGGTTCTGATGGGAACCAGTCAACTCCGTCGAAAATATCGTAGGTGGTCATGCGAAAATGAACCGGTGTTCGACCCGCTACGTAAAACAACGCCTGGCTGTTTAAGTCCTTGATCCTGCCGACCTTCGTTTCGTCTCTGCGCCGGATAGTTGAGAACTCTCGACCCGCCTGCCGAGACTTGGCGATGCGTTCTTCAATCTCTCGCACATCTTCCGGTGGAATCGCAATCGCGCGATCTGTTTTCTTGATGACGACTGGTTCGTCGTAGGTGTCGTTGAACGCGTCGTACAAACTGGGCTTGTCGTCGTCAGCGAATGGCGCATCTTCGATTGGGCCGAAGCTTTGGATGTTATCTTCGCCTGCGACAAGTGCATCGCCATCTTTGACTCCGCCGTGTGCGTGGTCGTGGTGGTCGTGGCTACCACCAGATGATGGCATGAATCCGTCTACGCTGTCTGTTGCCGCTTTGCCCTGGTCGGACGACAGAAGCAGTCCGAGCCCCACAATCACAGGAAGTGCGAACACCCAAGAGAGTGGCGACGAACGCCGCTTGGAATCAGAAATCGCTCGGCGACTTACCTGTGCCCAATGCGATGCAATTAGCCAGATGATTGCGACTATTGAGTAGACCACAAACAGGCTGAGGATTAATCCACTGCTGGATTTGGTCAGGCAGAAGATCACAAGAAACAGGCTGAGTAACGCACACAGCTGCCGATAGCTTCGACGAAAACTACATGTGGCAATCGCCAGCATAAGGTTTGATTGGCAGTGCATCACCAGCAACTCAAACGGGTGCCCGGTTCCGAACCATGTGCGCTGGATCGGTTCGCAGAGCAGGCTTAGCACGATTGTCATTACCAATATCGGTGGAATGATGAGCGCGTTTCGTCCCATCAACTTCGAACGAGCGAACCATGTTCCCAGCAAGACAGCGATCGCCTGGGCGAGTATTTCAAAGGTACACCAGTTGGAGTGCTGGTGACCTTCTTCGCCGTGTTCGACCAGCGTGAAGACGATTCCGGCCAGCAGAGCCATAGCAATGGTCAGCCAGTGCAAGTGTAAGCTGGACGGTTCGTCTGCTTCTGACTGGTTGAGATCGACTTGAGGTCGTTTCGAACCAAGGTGGCGTGCCTGGAGAGAGTTAGCGGACATGGCACGCTTCTTTCCAGGCGTCCGGAAACTGTTCTCTTAACCCTTGCCAACCAGCTACGCTCATCCAGTTACTATGGCGTGCTGGGTCTTCGTCCTCGGACAGAATCACACACTGGTGTCCTTGGTTCGCCAAGGCCCCGGCCTCGGTGGTCACCACGATCGCAAAGGCCGCGCTGTTGCGGGGAGGCCTTAAAGACTCTTGGTCTGCATCGCATGCGGCGAATTCATCCATCATGGCGTGAAAGCCGTGAGTCGCTTCGCCAGCGACAAACAGCTTCTCTCCGATCTGGCATTCTACTCGGCAATGTTGTTCGTGCAGCGAGCGACAGATACTGGCTGCTGTCGAAACCAGACACTCCGTCACGTCTTCGTCAACTTCGTCATGGGCTGACTTGGTCAGGTCTACCAACACCCGCACCATGGAACTCTGCGGCGCCTGTCGTTCCGTCACAATCAAGGTTTGTCGCCTCGCAGACTGAGCCCAGTGAACTCGCCTCAGTGAATCACCATCGCGGAATTGGCGAGTGCCGATAACATCGCCGAAGTGCCCGGCACGATTCGGCGAAAGCTGGTCCTCGGCGTACGACTCTGCAGCGTCGGGTAGCCCTTTGAGACTTACGGTTTCGGGCCAGACAGTCAGACTGCCATGAACAACCGCCGGTCGCGACGCGCGGATCAGGCCGAAGGGAAAACCGGTCTCGACCGTCACTGGTCCTGATGGATAAACGCCCCGTCTTGATGGAGCGAACTCCCACGCATATTCCACCTCAGACCTTGCTGGAACGCGGGCCAGCGAAACACCTTCAGTCGCGTCTGCAGAATCAGTCTTACTGAGTCCTCGGATGACAGAGAGGCCCCAGACTGGAACCCACCATCGATTCTTCGCAACCAATCGAACAACCACAGGTTGATTGGCTTCAGTCCGACGCACATCGAAGTACAACTGCAAGCTGACTCCACGAATGGCGAGCTTCGGAAGAACCAGTCCGCCTACAGCGATTGCCAGCAACGCGGCAGTGGGAACCCACAACCATGGATTCAGGCAGAACGCACAAATTCCAGCTGTGACCGCAGCAACGACGATCAGGCAGAAAGGGTTCTTCATCCAGTAGACCCAGCGGTTGGCCCACGGACAGAAGTCCTTTTGCATGGCCGATCCGGCCTGTCGTAGCTTCTCCAACTGTGTGTCCCCTTACAAACCAGTCTTCCTTACGTGCTTTGCATCGGAGTTGTTTAAGGTAATACTGTGTTTTTGCAACTGCATTGCATGAGGAATGCCAGCCAGACGGCAAATAGTCTGATTTTTGCGAGGATTGAGCGTCGGTAGACACCCGTTGCCACGCTTTTTCTCATCCGCACCCGCTATTCTTGCCGGATGGTTCGAACGTCTTCCAAACGGTGAACCGCCCTATTCAGCCTCACTCCAACAGCCTGTTGAAGGACGATCGTAGAACGACTCACCGAGTCGTTTTCTGCAAGGATTTTCCACGAGTCGGAGAGTCTTGCTACTTTTTTTCAACGCCCTGCTAACGTTGGGAAGGCTTCAGGCAGCCACGTATTCCGGACACGCTCTCATGTTGAATCAGGTTCCACGTCGTCGATCGACCTGCTTTATTCTGTCGATTGTCCTTGGGCTGACCGGTTCAACTCTGGTCGCTTCAGCTAGTGAAATGCAGCAGCCCGTCGAAGGTGGGACGTCCATGGTTATCCATGAGGATGTCGAACTGACTGCGGCTCAGAAAAGCAACCAGTTCCGACTTGAGATCGTGACTTACCTTGGATTCCTTGCGATCGGTGCTTGCGTCGGCAGCTTTTTGAACGTCGTCATTTATCGGCTCCCAAACGGTCGGTCAGTCGTTGGTAGTTCCAGCTGCCCGGCATGTGATACCCAAATTCAGTGGCGTCACAACATTCCGATTGTCGGTTGGCTACGACTGCGCGGGCGGTGTAGTTCTTGCGAGATCAAGATCCCGGCTCGGTATCCAGCAGTCGAGGCTTTGATTGCGGGCCTGTTTGTTCTGCTGCTGTCCGCTTGCCTGGTTACCGGAGGTGGGAACCTGCCAATCCGGACTCCGAACTACTATCGAGGTGTCATTTGGGTGATCTGGTATCCGCAATGGGACTTGATTGGAATCTACCTGTTTCATTGTTGTCTCGGTTGTGTGCTGATCGCAGCAGCTCTAATCCAATGGGACGGACATCCACTTCCGGTTCGACTGAAACGGTTCGCATTCGGAACCGGTTTGACCGCACCGATTTTCTGGAAGCACCTTCATCCAGTCGGTGCCCATGAACCGCGACCAGATTGGCTGACCGAAAACTGGCGATGGCAGGTCGAGTTCACTGGTCCGGTAACCGGATGGCCACAGAACTTTGGTGTGGGCGTGGATGGACTGATCGATTCCGTCGTAGGGTTTGCCGCGGGCGTTGTCGCAGGATGGCTAGTCGCGAAATGCCTCGGGAAGAACACGTTGCCAGCCGCACACACCAAGGGGTTCGTTGCCTTGTTCGGAATCGTAGGTGCCTTCCTTGGTTGGCAGGCAATGGTTCCAGTCGCAATCGTTGTGGCGATCTTAAACGTGCTGTTCGGTGGTGTTGGTCGTGTCACCGGTGATCGTCGCTGGGGCACTCGGACTGCCAATGCCGCTCTGGCAGCCGCTGTCCTGCTTTACATACCACTTTGGCGAAAACTAAGCCTCTGGACTTGGAGTCCCGATCACACCGGCTGGCCATTGATTTCAACGACCGATTGGTGGCCGTCAAAAGCGCTGGAGCCATATGGCTCATTGACCCTTGCGCTCGCGGTTGGTTGTTTAATTGCTGCAACCTCACGCCTTGTGTCGTCTTCTGAACCCGCTTCTTCGGATACCGCGTAGCAGCGCCGTAAAGCAGGGCATATCAGCCTGCTGTGTCTAATGGGTGGTGATTAGCATTTGCAATTGAGATGCAAATGTGTACAACTGCGATGAAGGTTGCAGGTGTGGAGATTTGTGAATGAGTAGTCGTGGCTTCATCGACACCGCCGCACGAAGCGTTCCGGGCGAATATGCGCGGATGCTGTTGATGCCCGTTTCCATCGTCGTGTTTCTGATTGCAATCGCTGGACCTCAAGACGAGGTTGCCAAAGGGTGGCTTGTTTTACTGTGCGTCGGAGTAGTCCTCCGCGGACTGGGGCCTATCGGATCTGGCCTCAGCAATCATCTCATCACGTCCGGCGTAGTCGGAGCATTGGTGCTAACATTGATTGGTTCCGGCACCTCAGTCGTCACAGCAGGCTTGCTCGCAATGCTTGCCTTGTTGACGCTTAAAGTCCTCACCGAGTTCGTTCGCGACCAAAACGCTTAGACCAGCGGTCTCTGACTGAATCCGTAGCAAGTGATAGGCTTGGGGTTAAGCAGCAATCCATTGCGATCGATGTCGTGGGTTGGAACAATAATCGGATGCTCAAAACGCCCAAAAATACCGTCATGGTATCCTGTCTTCTCTGTGCCATAACATCCCCGGCGGTTGGTCAAACCGAACGAGCGGGTCAGGGCCTGATCGCACTCTACGACTTCAATCAGTCTGGTTCGGTAGTAAACGATGTGATCGGCAAGCTCGATCTGATAATCGAAGGACCCAAGGCCGTCAGACAAGAAGCGGGCACTCTTCAGCTGTCAAACCAGACGCGCATCAAGGCGGGGAGTTCATCAAAGTCACTGATTCGTCAGATCAAGCGAACTCGAGAGCTGACGATCGAAGCATGGGTTGAGCCGGCTAAGGTCAACCAATCTGGTCCGGCCCGCATTGTGACGCTGTCCAAGAACGCCAACGAACGCAACTTCACCCTCGGGCAGGACGGCAAGCGGTTTGACGTCCGTCTGCGAACGACCAAGAACAGCACGAATGGTCTGCCGTCAGTTGCATCGCTGCCCGGCAGCCTAAAGGCAGAGCTGACGCACGTCGTCTATACGCGAGATCGCGGTGGCAAAGTTCGAATTTGGCTGAACGGCAAACAGAATTTTGAAGGCAACGCGAACGGCGATCTATCCAATTGGGACGAAACCGCAACTCTGGCGCTGGGCAACGAAATGTCCGGCGACCGGCCCTGGCTCGGCACCTACCACCTCGTCGCCATCTACGACCGCGCTCTAGCCCCACGCGATGTCGTTCGCAATTTCCAGGCGGGCCCACAAGGGATAACGCCGGTTCAGGCGATCGCCAGGCAGGATCCGAAAGCGATTCACTTCGAACGCAAGATCGCGCCGTTGCTTTCAAAGCACTGTCTGGAATGTCATGACGCCAGTACTCGCAAAGGTGCATTGGTTCTATCCCACAAAGGCGATGCGTTGCGAGGCGGTGACAGTGGTGTTGCAATCGTGGCTGGCACATCAGCCGACAGCTTGTTGTGGCAGTCTGTTGAATCAAACGACATGCCGCACAATCGAGAACCGCTGAATAAGGATGAAAAGACACTCCTTCGAGATTGGATCGATTCCGGTGCGACATGGTCTTTAGACGTGATCGACCCAGCAGTCTACGCGCACTCCGGGGGCGGAACGCAGCAGTTCGTCCGTCGACTTACGGTTTCTGAATACATCGAAACAGTCCGAGTTGCCGTTGGTGTGGACATTGGGCAGGAAGCTCGCAAGCTACTCCCCAAAGACTTAAGAGCCGATGGGTTTAGCAACACGGCCTACAATCTGAACGTCGATCTTGCACATGTCGAAGCGTACGCGAAGCTGGCTGGAATCATCGTAAGCAAGATGGACGTCCCGAAGTTTGTCGATCGCTTCGGCAAGCGAAGAAACTTCACCGACCCAGTCATGCGGCCACTTATCGGACGCATTGGCAAATGGCTGCTTCGAGGCCCACTTGATGACTCAGAGGTGACTTCGCTGCGAGGCATCACCACTACCGTGGCTGCTTCGGGCGGCAATGTCGACGAAGCGATTGAGTTCGTCATCGATGCAATGCTGCAGTCACCACGGTTCATCTACCGAATTGAAGATCAGCCCCGTGAAGGCAGCAGTTACGTCACCAGCTACGAACTCGCTTCCCGGCTCAGCTATACGCTTTGGGGTGGGCCGCCAGACGAACAGCTTTTGAAAGCTGCCGAGACTGGTGACCTCGACCCCGCCGGAATCCGAGAACACTCTGCTCGAATGTTAAAGGACCCGCGAGCCGTCGAGCATTCAAAGCGTTTTGCCGCCCAGTGGCTGAACCTCGATCGACTGCAAAACCTGAGGCCCAATCGCGAACGGTTCCCCAAATGGTCCCCACAACTCGCTCAGGACATGCGTCGAGAAACACTCACCTTCTGGGAAGAAGTCGTTTGGAACCGAAACAAGCCGCTGTCAAATCTCCTAAATGCTCAAACGACCTTTGCCACCGCTGAGCTGGCAGAGCACTACGGGATTCCGGCGAAAGAAAGTCAGGAAGACCTGGTTCAGTACGATCTTTCGAACATCAATGAACGTGGAGGACTTCTCACGCAAGGCAGCATTTTGACAGTCGGTGGAGATGAAGCCTCAACCGTCACCCGTGGCCTATTCATGATGCACGAGTTGCTTCGTGGAGTCGTTAACGATCCGCCTCCCTGTGTCGATACAACGCCAATTCCGACAGAACCGGGGGTAACCAAGCGAGCAATCGCGATGGGCCGGATTAAGAACGCGGCCTGCGGAGGCTGCCATCAAAAGTTCGAACCACTCTCGTTTGGCTTGGAAAAGTACAACGGCCTTGGCTCATACAGCGACAGAGACGAACACGGAAACAAATTGAGATCAGACGGCGACATTCTGTTTCCAGGTGACGCCAAGCCAATCAGCTACAGCAGCTCATCTGAACTCATGAATCTTCTAGCCAGGAGCGACCGTGTTCGCGAATCGATTACGTGGAAGGTCACACAGTTCGCTCTGGGCCGCCCACTCGGAGCCGAAGATGCAAAGGCCGTCGCGCAAATTCACAAACGTGCCCAAGACAACGGCGGAACCTACCCGGCGCTGATGACAGCGATTGTTTCGAGCGATCTGGTTCAGATGACTGGCACTCCCGAGTAGACTACGCATCTTGACTGATAACTCGGCGCACAGTTCTGCTCAGACGCCATGCACCCATCATCGAATGAGCTCGCCTTTCATGAGTAGTCCCCATCGATTGCGTGTCGTCGCAATGGTCTCAATCACCACGTTCTCGCGCAACGTTGTTCGACTAATCGAGCGTTCTGCACTTGATTCCAAGTAAGTTTGACTAAGTTTAGCGATTCCGACTATCCGCCTCTGTGGACTTGCCGTACGCTTCCACAGCTGAAGATGATTTGTGAGAGATTTGGGGAGAAGCGAGTAGGCAGTTGTGCCATGACTCTCCAAAA
>JBGCDN010000830.1:0-3201 GCA_045105495.1 Planctomycetaceae bacterium | reverse complement strand
TCCTGGCTATCGAAACGAAGAACGGATTGAATCGGGTTCCAATCGCGAAACTTACGTCGCCATGAAAGTCATGATCGACAATTGGCGATGGGCGGGTGTTCCATTCTATCTCCGAACCGGCAAACGGTTAGCTCATCGTGTCACTGAGGTTGCCATTACCTTCAAGAACCCACCACTCAATCTCTTCAAGACTGTGGAGTGCGAAGGCGATCTTTGCGAACTGGTCGAAGCCCGACCAAACCAGTTGGTGTTCCGACTCCAGCCAAACGAAGCCATCTACTTTCGATTCTCCACCAAGCGACCAGGTTTGAACTACCAGATACAGCCCGTCGCCATGGACTTCGAATACGAAGACGCATTCACCAGCGGCCTGCCAGACGCATACGAACGGTTGCTGCTTGACACCCTCCGGGGCGATTCGACGCTATTCACCCGCAGCGACGAACTTGAAGCCGCATGGAAGTTCGTAACACCGATTCTTGCAGCATGGGAAAACAGCTCTGACCAGCCTGAGTTCTATTCCGCCGGCACCTGGGGTCCGAACGCAGCGGCAAGGTTACTCGGTCCAAAGCAGAAGTGGCGTCAGCCGAATCCATCATCGAAGTAGTTCGGCAACTGACATTATAAAACCCGTACTTGTGGGCCTACGAGCCCAAGCTGAGTGACTGGCCTACCTCAGATTCGCTCGGCAAATGCTGAATAACGATGAATGTTTACGGAACGATACGACCAACCAACCGACCTTGGGGCAGGGAGGCCCGCAAGTATGAAGCCATTGGCTGAGTTGGCGACATTCATTCTTCCGCAACCCATCGCACGTGTTCTCGAGTCAGAAAGTAGGAGTGCAGATCGCGTCCAACCTGCCAATCGACCGTAATTGACGACGCACTTGCTTTGAGCGTTGCCTTGAACGTCCAATCGCCATCCAGATTTCCGCGACCGACAAGCGAGTCGTAGTTCCGGAAGGCAAATGGGTCTTCGAAGAATCGAACGCTTGGCCTGAGATTCCGCTTCCTTTTGGCCATGTTCCTCTTGTGGTGGGATATCGCTCCATATCGCAACCAAACAGTTTCCAGTCTACGCAAGAGCTTTCGGGCAGCGGAATCTTCCTCCCGCTTGAGCCAAGATTTCAGATCGACAAACACTTCGACGAGCGGCTGGTTCTTTTCTCTTCCCTGTTCGAGAAGGCCGGCTGACTGATCGTACGGCGGATCAGATTCTCCACTGGATATGGCGACTCGCATCTCTTCGTCCGCTGCACCAATGCCGAACTTCCTCGCATCAAAGCTCTGTTCAAAAACGGAAAACGCTGTCTCGCCAGATACCAAGCCATTGTCAGTTACGGCACTCTGTTCCAGCAACTCAGTCAGTTCAGAAACGTCGTTTGGCGTTTCAGCTAGCTGCACCGCACCAACAAGCAGTGGATGACCATCGGACGTCTCACGAAGTCGAAGCGAACCTGAGAGCGTTTCGTTCTCAATTGTCTTCCGTAGAGCTCCGGACATCTCTGTGCCTGTTGAAAAGAAACTGCTGACGTAAGCCCGCAGTATCGTACGAATTTCATTGGGCAGCCCAACATTGAGATTCACATATCCAATGTCACTCTCGCTTGCCACGCTTTTGATCGGAGCGTTGAGCCTGAGTTTGGATGCGAGTTTCGACAGCCGAGTCTTCGGGCGAATCTCTACCCTCACGCGACCGCGAAACGGATCAGTCTTGTTGCGTGGCCATTTGGTCCAAATCACGGCCTGCTCAATGTCCATAATTCCGGATCGCAGGATTTCCAGATATCCCTGACTGATGACTCTTCGCAGCGAGTAGCTGGCGTTGGGTTCGTCATCAGCACGCTGTAAACGAACCCCTGTCGCACTCTCGACTCTACCCAGAAACTGCCCACGAAGTTCCGGCGGCACGACTTGCGGTCGATAAATCAGACACCATGTTTTGCCTTCAGCCGGTCTTAGTAGCCGCTTCGCAGCCTTAAACGGAAACTCAAAAGCCCGAGCCTTCGCCGCCCCCATCGCCATGATCCCATCTGAGTAAGCGATGTAGAGGTCGTTTCTCTTGCTGATCACTTTGTGGCCGTTGTCACCGATGTATGTTTTTGATGGCGAAGTAAGAAGTTTTTGGTAACGGCTGCCCGTCACTGTCGCTTCGCCCACTGATCCGTACTCCTTGTTTCTCAGCGCGACATCGTCAGCGATTAGTTTGTCGAAAACATCTTCGCCGCTGGCGGTGAGTAGTCCGGTTCGAACCACGTCGCCTGTGCCAATTATGCGATACGTGTAGGCTCTTTGAGACTGAAACCCGTCGCGGTTTGCCAAGACGAACCATGGAGGCTTCTCCCATTGCTCAAAACTGGCACGCTCCCGCCAGTCTTCGACAACTCCGAACTCGTGAAAGATCGCCGCATGATATTTGCGCCACTCGAAAGTGTGCCCGCTATCAACGATGACCAACGCAATGTCGTCACTCCCAAGAGTGACCAATGGCGTGCAGCTGACACCAATAAACAGCAAGATCGCCAGTGAACGAAACATGGTCTATCCCCGCGAATATGATGACCTCGGTCTACGGCAAGCAGCGATTCCGATTATGCACCAATGACGCAAGCGGCTCAACGAACCAGCTGACACGCTCTGCTTGTAGTGGACGAGGCAACGAGTCCCCGCATGTTCTGACCGGTCTGGGGACTCGTCGCCTCGTCCACTGCAAGGTCGCCGAACTACCTTTGTGGAGAGTTAGATCACAACCTCCAGCGTATTACCGTGAAGCGGTATTAGATCAGCAATCTGCCCCATCAGCGCTGTAGTCCGAGTACGACTTTTCTTCCACCAGTCGAGAACCAAGTAACTTGTTAATCTCGCGTTTCACCTCGCTGCGCTGGTCGTTGGTGAAGTAGACCTGCCTCGCAAGTTGGACGAACTTCTCGCCAAAATCCTGCTGGCGTTCGCACTCACGGATATCGTCTTCAATCTCCCAAAGTTTCTCGTTGATCTCTCGAAGCTGAGCCGTTAGTTGGTCCAAAGCTTCTGATACTGGAACCGAGGTGCGGCGAGTTCTCTCTAATGAATCGAGCTCTCGGCGGATGTTGCGAAGCTTGGCTTCGTCGCCAATTCGTTCGCTCTTGATCTCAAGGATGGTGATCTTGTCCAGCAGCTCACCAACCGAAACTTCGATTCGGACTTCTGCTTCGGTTCG
>JBGCDN010000829.1:0-3426 GCA_045105495.1 Planctomycetaceae bacterium | reverse complement strand
TGCACGTCTCGTTCCAGGCTCATCCCATCGACCAACTGGCACACATCTTGCAGATAGAAGTGTCATCCCTCCTGAAGAATGGTCCTCCCATGAAGTCAATGCGAAGTTGCCTGGCAGTCTGTTTTGTCACCGCCCTATGCGCCCAAGTCAGGGCAGACGATGTTGAACCGTTGATGAAACGGCTTCCGGCCTCGGCGAACATTGTGGCAGTGGTTCAGGTCGCACGTATCCTGGAGTCAGAGCGCGCCCGGAAAGAAGGCTGGGCAGAGAACCAGCAAACAGACTTCCTTGCGGGAGCATCCACACTGCCGCCGTGGGTTCGTACCTTTGCAAGGGCGTCCCATGTCCATCCCGGCGAAAACGGTCATGGATGGTCGGTGGCTGTCGCAACGACCAGCCAGGACATCGACATGCGGGCAACAGCCGATCGCGAGGGTGGAGTTGTTCAGACGATTAGCAGACATACCGCTGTTAGCTCTCAGCGGAATGCTTACTTCATCCAAATCGCGCCGAGACTTATGGGTATCGTCAGTCCGGCGTATCGGCAGGATGCATACCGCTGGCTAAATGTGGCGGAAAGCCAGCCGATGACTCCATCGCACTGGCTGGGCCGTGTTGTCAAAGAAGAGAACGCTGACATTGCGATCGCGTTCGACACGCGAGGAATGTTCGATCCGATTCTTCTGCAGCGGCAGCTAAACGAGTTTTTAACGCGGCAGAAGAAAAGCAAACAGCTTAAGCAAATGCACAGCCTCCTCATGTCGCTTGAAGGCGTGTGCTTCACTGCGAATGTCGGTGTGAAAACAAAAGGCCAGCATTCGCTTGAATTTCTCAACTGAGGTGCCAGTGCGATACAGGAACCTCGTGAAGGACCTGCTACTTGAGTTCCTTGATGACTCCGGCGCTAGGCTTGAGGATTTTGCAGACAGTCATGCCAAAACAGATGGCTACTCCGTTCGCCTCACGACCGAACTCTCAGACGAAGGCCTGCGTCGGGTGATGTCGTTGATAGCAACGCCGCACCCGCTTCACTCCGCCGGCGAAGTGGCCACAGCGCAGAAAGAAATTTGCGTGTCCAGAACCCGCGAGTACCTCAAGCAGGTAGATCAGGTCCTGTTGGACTTGCGGAAGGCGAACCGCCACGCCACCAATTACCTTAAAACGGCAACGTGGCACGACAAGTTTGCGAACAAGATTGAAAGCCTCCCGATGCTGGATGTCGATCCGGAACTTCTGAATTATTCAGCGACACTCGCATCTCGGTTGCGGGCGTTGGGAGCTTCATTGCGAGGCGTGCCGGTGCAAGTCAACCTGCTGGAACGAACTATCACGTGGAACGTGTACCGCGATCCGGGATGGGGTCAACTGGTCTGGTTCGGAGGCAACGCCTGGGGCTGGGTTGGTCGAAATCCATCGTGGACTTCGACCAGTAACGTTGACGTCATCCGTCGCCAACAGGCGAAAGTCATTGCGGAGAACACCGGCAAACGCGAAGAAATCTGGCGGATAATCGACGACGACCGTAGCCGCATTCGTCGCAAGATGACCGAAAAGCATGGTCGTCAGTCTTAATCTCATCGTCGACAGACGGTCACTCAACCAGGACACCATCACTAAGTCTTCGACACTAATCGTGGAAGCTGAACGCGGCTTGCCTGTTGAGAAGACACAGCACTCGCTGCCCTGGCCAAGGTAGCCACTGGAAAGCCTTCATCATGTCACGCATTCTCATTGCTTACGCCAGCAAACACGGACAAACAGCGAAGGTCGCTGAACGGCTTGTGCAGATTCTGCGAAGTGAGCACGACGTGCATTTGTTTGATGTTGGGGAATTTCCAACAGCTGTCACTGTCGCGGAATTCGACGCCGTCATTGTTGGTGCTCCTGTCTACTTGGGCCGTCACCCGGCTGAGGCCGTCAAATTTGTCAAAGACCGGATCGCTTTGCTCCGAGATATGCCAACAGCGTTCTTCTCGCTTAGCCTTTCCGCAGCGGGCACTGACCAGCAGAAGACAGATGCAGAAGGTTGTGTAAATCCTTTCCTACAGCGGACGGACTGGCAGCCGTCTATGACCAAGATCTTCGCTGGCTCAGTTCAATACCTTGAATATGGCTTCTTCAAACGGCTGCTCATGAAGTGGCAGATGAAAAGAGCCGCTGGCGATACCGATACGTCCCGCAACTTCGAGTACACGGACTGGGACGACGTTGAAAAGTTCGCACGAGGCTTCTCGGCTACACTTTCCGCGATACCAAACAGCGCGACTGTCTGACAAGCTTCCCATCGCGGGTCATGTTAGCGCAGCGATACGAACAGCGCAGACTTTGTACTCGGGGATCTTGGCGGCGGGGTCGAGGGCCGGGTTGGTCAGAATGTTAACGTTGTGGCTGCCCGGAAAGTGGAAGTTGCCGAACAGCAGTCCCGGAGTCACTCGGTCGGTGATAGCGGCTCGCGCGTGCATTGTGCCGCGGCGAGAAGTCACGGTGAGTTCGGCGTTCTCTTCGATCCCACAGACTCGCGCGTCGATGGCGGAGATCTCGATGAAGGACTCGGGGCACACTTCGTTTAAGCCTTCGGAGCGTCGCGTCATTTCGCCGCCGTGCCAGTGGTAGAGCACGCGGCCCGTTGTCAGCAGCAGTGGGAATTCGTCGTCCGGCAGTTCGTTTGGTTCCAGATGATCCACGGGGTGGAACAGGCCCTTGCCGCGAGCAAACTCGTTGACATGGAGAATCGGTGTGCCCGGATGATTGGCGTCCAGAACCGGCCATTGCAGACGTTCGCCGTCGTCGAGTCGTGAGTGGGAAACGCCTGCGTACGATGGAGTGAGTGTTGCGATCTCGTCCATGATGTCCGCAGGTGAATTGAAGTCCCAGCCGGCTTGGGGACCAGCAGGTTCGCGGTGTGTTCGTTCGAGAATCGAAGTCGCAAGCTCCTGTGTGATGCTCCAGTCGGGCCGCGAAATTGCGTGATGCGGGATAGCCTGGCGGAACAACTGAACGCGGCGTTCGGTGTTGGTGAACGTGCCGTTTCGTTCGGCAAAGGTGGTGCCCGGCAGCAGCACGTCACAATACTCCGAAGTCTCCGACGGGAAGATTTCCTGCAGCACAACAAACTCCGCGCGATCGAGACACGAGCGTACATGGTTGGTGTCGGGGTCGGTGAGAACCGGGTTCTCGCCGAGGATGTAGAGCCCGCGGATGCTTCCATTGCCGGCGGCTTCAGTCATCTCGGTGATAGTCAGACCTGTCGACGTTGGCAACGCGAAATCGCTCGGACCACTAAGCGACCAAGCTTCTGCGAACTTGCTCCTGGACTTCTCGTCAGCAACCTTCTGGTAGCGGGGAAACACATTCGGCAGCCCGCCCATGTCGCAGGCGCCCTGCACAGTGTTCTGGCCGCGAAGTGGGTTTACACCACCGCCCGGG
>JBGCDN010000828.1:0-6190 GCA_045105495.1 Planctomycetaceae bacterium | reverse complement strand
GCTGTTAGCTACAAGAACGCTTCGGTCACGACCATTCGGACGGACCGTTATCGTTTGATTCGTCACAAGAATGACTACGTTGAACTCTACGACCATTCGACAAAGGCAGCTGAAACGAAGAACGTAGCCGATGCCAATCCTGATGTCGTCAAGTCGCTCGGAAGGTTGCTTCAGGATCGTCTCACCAGCCTCGTATCTCGTTGATACTCTGGTCGATGTTTACACTAATGCGGCGTGCATGCTTTCACGAATGCAGAGTTCATGAACGAACAGCAGGAATCCTCAGCCGTTAGTTCTGAGTCGGCCTCAACTTCAGACGGCTATTCAAACAGCGAACTCCGCCGTAATCGTCGCAACATCCTGTTGTGGACAGCGGGGTTCATCGCGTACTTCTGGTACGCTGCAGCCTCGGGTGCAGCCATCTTGCTGACCACGATTGCCATTGGCGTCTCCCTGATCTTCCTGAAACTCTTCGCATCAAAGTCGGCAACGAAATTGGGCGACGACTTCGCCGGTTCAGGAAAACGCGTTCATCCACGAACCATGGGAACGCTGTTGGGTTACTTGTATCGAGGCTTTCGCAACGACTAGAAGCGTTCCGCTTCACCATGTGCGGCAGCGACCTTGAATGACAATTCTCGCACGGGTCATCGCCGCTAGAACGACTCACAGGCCACTCCACCGCTTACTCTGGCAAAACCCCCGATACGTTCACGCCACTGCCAATCAAGAGATTGCGATCGTAGGTCCAGCGGTAAAACGCCCCCGTCTTTTCCGGCGGAAGTACCGTCAACTGGTCAAACCCGGCATCGGTGAACCAACCACGCAGTTCATCAACCGTGTGATGGTATTGATACTCCGGAGCCCACCAATCGAACGTGTCGCACACCCGATTCTCGTAAGACGGATGCGCGCTGAAGTTGATGACTTTGTTGAGCGTTCGATTGATGATCGGCATCCCGCCAAGCGTGGCGCCAAAGCGGCACCAGCGTTCCAGGCGTTGTGGCTTCCACTTTGTCGTGCGCCCGCGAAGGCCAGAGTTGATGATCTCCTGCCACCACTGATTTCGCCGATACAACCAAACGGAATAGCGTCCACCCGGCTTGACCATTTTCGCCACTGCATCGAAGACTGCTCGGGTATCCGCGTCGTGATGCATGACTCCGATGGAGAACACGAAGTCGAACGATGCTGGTTCGAACGGCAGCTGTTTGAGATCCGCCTGAGTCAGTCGAACGTTCGGCAAGTGCTGACATAACGTTGCCGCTTTGTTCACGGCGTCGGTGTGGTCGGCTCCGAAAGCGTTGCCGCCGGCTTCTGCAACCCCTCTGCAATACCGCCCTCCCCCGCAGCCGGCGTCGAGCACACGAAGGCCGTCGAGTTCATCCAGCGACACGCCCGTCTTCGCCGCAAACGTCGCGCGGTCTTCGTCGTCGTGGGCGACTTCGTATTTGTTCCACTGCAGTCCGAAGCTCTCGAGGTGTTCAGACTGAACGAACCTTGGAATGCCATCAACAATCGGCCAACTGTTGCCTGACGAGTCGATCAGAGACTCTCCATCACGTCGTAATCTCTCGCCGTCAATGGGTGACCGAAGCTCATGGATGAAATCGTCGAGTTTCGAACCGTTCATTCGCCGATCTCAATTGTCATCTTGTCTTCGGCGATAAACGTCTCCGGAAAAATCGAGCGCGCTTTCTGCAAATCGATTGGATCGTCATCAGCACGCTGCGGATCAATGTGAACCAACCCGAGTCTGCCAACGCCAGCTTCTTTTGCGAGCTCCACGACAGGAGTTGTATGGCTATGTCCCGTCTTCAGCGCCCAGTCTGCAAGTTCGTCTGGGAAGTAGCATTCGTGGATCAGGAAATCGACACCGCGGATAAAGTCGACGTACTTGCCAGGAGCAATCGTGTCTGTGATGTATGCCATCGAATGATCTGGCCAGTCGATGCGAAAGCCATTGGAGCCGCCTGGATGCTCGAGTTCGCAGAAGCTTAGGCGGCCTTCATTCGGAACCTTGATTGGTTCTGTTAGCTCGATGAATGTCATGCCTGGGACTTCAACCGGGAACATTTCATCTGAGAAGAGATGCTGCCGCACGGCATCCAGTGTTCGTCGACTGCCGTAGACACGAATCGAATCGAGTTCCTTGGAAAGGATCGGGACGATAGGAAACGTGAGGCCGCAGATGTGATCGAGGTGGCCGTGCGACAGGAAGACCTGCAAGTCGCGTGTTTTCAAGTGGTTCGGCATGCGAAAGAAACTTGTTCCCGCATCAAAAACGACGCCGACTTCGGGCAGCATGACGCTTGCCGTATGACGTCGTTCGTTGGGGTGGAAACCACCCGTGCCAAGAAAAACAAGTTGCATGTGCTATCGCCGGTGTCAGAACCTGCAGATCGAAGGTGAGTGATTTGAACCGCGACTCACCGAGGTCCTCTGCGTTCTAAACCCATTGAGAATGACGTAAGTAAATGGAGCCGACCAACATATTATAACGCCAAGTGTGCGATGTAGAACACTGGTTCAGAGTAGGCAGCAGGTCGCCTCGTGAGCAAGCCAGTTTCCAACGCTGCGAACGTGAGTGCCTGCGTGCGATCAGGCAAACCGACCGCACCTACTCCATCGCGTCAAGATCCGGCGCTCTGTGGCAGTATGGGCATTCGGTGGGGTTTTCCGGCGGATCGTCTTCGTCGTCTGATCGATAGGCGGTGGTGTCTCTGAGACCGCAGCCGAGGCACTTGTGCTCCCATGAGTGGATGGTCAGTCCCTTCCCCTCAAAGAAGTTGTAAGTACACGTCATCCCGTCAGCGTCGCAGGATGTGCATTGGCCAAGAACTTGTCGATCTCGAGGCATGGTGTCGTCTCCAATAGTTCTTTCGAGAACCTATCGAATTCGATGTGCTGAGAACAGCAAGGACCTGACTTTGGCTCCTGGTGGAAACGTATCCTGCCAGCCTTCGCGAGGCCTGTCGCATCGGTGGTCCTGATCGCTAGCCATCCGTGTTCGGTGGCGGCATCAAGCCAAAGTCTTCGAATCGAACCACGAGACGGGTCAGGTCGGCAATCGTCTCTGCGCCGAGTTTGTTCAACAAGGCGCGACGCCAGTTTTCGATGGAGCGGATGGAAACATTGAAGTGACCTGCCAACTGCTTATTGATCGCTCCACGACTGAGCAGCTTGGCCATTTCTCGATCACGGTCGTCAAGTGAATCGAAAGTAGCTGCCAACGCATTGAGGTCCATCGCCGAGCGGCCCTGTTCCTGTTGGTCGCTAAGGCTTGGCATTTCGACGTAGGAACCCAGGATTCCCAGGACCTGATTGTCTGGTCCGTGCAATGGAACCCGATGGCTAAAAAGCCTTACTTCCCGTCCGCCAACGTCCGTCGCGCGGAAGGTGAGCGTGAGAGACTGGCTGTGTTCGAGGCTTAGTCGATCGGCGTTCCCAATGAGATCTGCTTCAAGATCGTGGAGGATTTTGGATTCGTTAATTGACGCAAGATCGTCGTCTGCAAAGAACCGGCTCTTCAACTCGGGCGACAAGTAGACAACTTCGTGATTGATCGACTTCAGGATGATCTGCGAGTCCAGCAGACTGCTGTTTGATTCACCGACGTTCGGTTTGAACGAGTCTAAAGACTTCGCGAGCAGGTTCTCGGCTGCCTCGCGAAGGGCCGAGTAGAGATGGTCTGCTGAGTCACTTGTTGTCACGGGACGTCGCTCCATAGCCTGGTTGGGCCACAGCTTGAATTCATTGCAGTGTTAAGAAGTGTTCCGACCCAAAGAACACAATCGCACCGTCCCGTCTTATTCCTTCTCGACCGGAATCGGGGCGCCGCTTTGCTACCTGGTGACCGTTGTGTGGCATTCCGTAGCACAAAGGTTGGAAGTTGGAACTTGTGCCGATGAAGGGCTTGCACGAATGACCACTCCGCTTGACGTGCGTTGCCTAAGTGACCTGTGCGTTCGGTCAAGCATGGTGAAAATTCGGTCACGCGTGGGTTTGACTGTTCATGGTTCCGCACAGCGTGGGCTGCGTAAGTTCCGCACAAGTTGGGGCCACTACGCTTTACGAGAGAACTATGTTGAGACGAAGCTAGCGGTTGTGTTTGGACCATGGACTCCGTTTGCAGACGCGGAACCAGAATGGATGAAGTTTGCGGTTCGGTTCGGATCAGGCGAACACGTTGTCCTGTCGGAATCGTAAAGAGCCAAGCGAACGGTGGGTGGTCTTTTGGTGAGACACCAACATGCGTCCTATTGCCATCGCATGACTTATGAAGTCCCGTGCAGCCTACGACCACTCCAATTTTCCGCCTTCCGTTCAGAGCCGAGCCGCAGTTGTCAAAAAAAAGGCGATCGCGTGCCTGGAACCGGACTACTGGCTCGCGATCAGTCTGCCAGAGATTCGCAAAACAAACCTGCATGCCGAGGCCGGTTGAGGTCCTGACCCCAAGACTTGCCCGATGAAGTCCTTGAAAACTGAGAAATGCCATAGACTGATTGGGCATCTGGTACCATCCGTAACATGTGACAATTTCTACTCATTGGAGAGACAATGCGTATCACAAGATTGCTTCCGAGGTTTGCGATCGCTTCAGCCATGGCGGGTGTCGTCGTCGCGAACGGAATCGCTCCGGACGACGAAGACGATAAGGGCTCCAACAAATCGAACGGCGCTGCGCAGGCAGTTGAAAAGTCGTCGGTGGCCTTCACCGACCCTGTCCGGTTGATGTTCGATGGCAAGCCAATTCAGGTTTCAGCTCCGGGATATGCATCGCCGTGCTTTGCCGACATCGATCAAGATGGGAAGCGTGAGCTACTGGTTGGTCAGTTCTCCGGCGGCAAAATTCGGGTCTTCAGGGGTTTTGACGCCAATAAATTCGAGTCCAGTGAGTGGCTGAAGGCTAGCGGCAAGGTGGCTGAAGTACCGGGCGTGTGGTGATGCACTAGTTCAACTCCACAGGTTGTGGATCTCAACGGCGATGGCTACCTCGACATTCTTTCCGGTTCTTACTCGCGCGAAGACAAGGACATGGCAGGCCTGTTTCAGGTGCTGTGGGGACAAGAGGGAAACAAGTTTGCGAAAGCGAAACCGCTGAATGGAGAAGACGGCGAGCCATTGGTGCTACCAGGTTCAGGTGGAACAGCCGATGTCCAGCGCATCTGCACGAGACCAACCGCAGCTGACCTCAACGGCGACGGTCATCTGGATCTTGTCGTTGGTAACTTCGGCGGAACCTTCTTCATGTTCCTTGGTCTTGGCCAAGGCAAGTTCGAATCCACCGCGACAGGGATGGTGGATGCCGACGATAGTCCGCTGCAAGTCGAGATGCATAGCGATCCGTTCCTGGTCGATTGGGACAAGGATGGTGATCTCGATTTGTTAACCGGTTCTGCTGCTGGTGGCGCGTTTCTGTTTGAGAATCTTGGAACCAAAACGCAGCCGAAGTTTGGCACTCGTCAAACTCTTCTGGAGCCGGCCGGTCATTCTTTTGAAGGCTCACAGCTTGGAGACGCTCACATCACGAAGCCGCAGTCTTCGACCCGAGTCTACGCCGACGATGTCAATGGAGATGGCAAGCTTGACCTCCTGATCGGCGACATGGCCTCAATCAATCAATTGGCTGAAGGCGTAGACAAGGACGGCGTGGAAGAGAAGTTGGCTGCGTGGAACAAGTCTAGCGCGAAGATTACGGCACGCATGGACGTGCTTCAGGACAAACTGTTCGGCGATCCTGAAAAGATGGAAGAAGTGCAGCGTCGCATGGAAGCAGAATACGCTCAGCAAGCCGAACAAGAATCGGAGGACGTAGAAGAAGCCAACAAAGACGAATCGGAAGATGATGCAAAGGCCAGCAAGCTTGGCGAAGAGTTCGAGAAGGAATACTCCGAGTTCCAGAAAGTGAACAAGGAGTTTCAGAAATTGTACGACGCCCGGTCAAAGATCATCCGGCTGGAGATGACGGGCTTCGTCTGGGTGCTGTATCAAAAGTAGTCTCATCATTCCGACTCGAGCACCAAGATGGGCCACCATCGCCTTGATTGCAGTTAGAAATGTCGCCGACTGAGCAGGTCTCAGTCGGCACATTTCAGTTGTTTTTGAGGGTATTAGCCTGTTGAAGAACGATAGTAGAACGACTCTCCGAGTCGTTTTTTTTCGCGGATTCTTCACGACTCGGAGGGGC
>JBGCDN010000827.1:0-4936 GCA_045105495.1 Planctomycetaceae bacterium | reverse complement strand
GCTGCTGCTCGACAAGAAAACCCCGCCACGAAAAGAATCGGCGAAGCGGGGTACTCGCAAGGCTCCCTCGACACGATTGCTCGCCGACTAAGTCCGTAAGCAGGTCGTTAACTTGAGAGCGAGCCACCAGAGATTCCAGCGCGGAGACCGCGCTAAGCAGAGGCAAGGATAGAAGAATGACAACCAACGCAGACACCCGACACTCCATCATCGGAATGCCCGACGCACACGGTTTGTACAACCCGGCCTTCGAGCATGACAGCTGCGGAACCGGCTTTGTCGCGCACCTGAAGGGCAAACGATCTCGGCAGATTGTGGTGGATGCCGACCGCATTCTGAAACACATGGACCATCGCGGAGCCTGTGGATGCGAATCCAATACCGGCGACGGTGCTGGCATCATGACGGCAATCCCATACGAGTTCTTTAAACGCATCGCGCCGACCGAGATTGGATGCGAACTGCCGGAAGCCGGACTTTACGGCGCGGGGATTGTTTTTCTTCCGACGGATGAAGCCGCTCGCAAACACTGCAAACAAGCGCTCGAGCACATCATTGTTGAGCAAGGACAACAGCTAATCGGTTGGCGTCCGTTGCCAACTTCGCCCGATGGTGCCGATATCGGCCCTACGGCTCGGGCATCTGCACCCGTGATGGAACAACTATTTATCCGCGCTGCCGACGGGATGACGAACGAGCAGTTGGAGCGGCAGCTTTTCATTATCCGAAAACTTGCCAGCCACAAGTTGCGTCGCCGAGAAGTCCCGCAGGGGTTGATGTTTTACATCTGCTCACTCTCGACCAAGGTCATCATTTACAAAGGAATGCTGACTTCAAACCAAGTCTCCGATTTCTTTGATGACCTCCGAGAAGACGACTACATGAGCCATCTGGCAATGGTTCACTCCCGCTTCGCCACCAACACCTTCCCCAGCTGGGACCGCGCGCAGCCGTGTCGGTTCATGAGCCACAATGGAGAAATCAACACGCTTCGCGGCAACAACAACTGGCTCCGCGCGAGGCAGGGGGTCATGCATAGTGAGGTTTGGGGAGACGAAATTGAAAAGCTGTTCCCAATTCCAGAACCACATTGCTCTGACTCAGGCAACTTCGACAACGCGATGGAGATGCTGTACCACTCCGGCAGAAGCCTCCCGGAAACAGTAATGCTGATGGTCCCCGAAGCGTGGCAAAACCATCCGACCATGCCGGAGAACAAACGAGCCTTCTACGAATACCATTCCGCATTGCAGGAACCATGGGATGGGCCGGCTTGCATTACGTTCACCGACGGACGCTTTATCGGCGCGGTGTTGGACCGCAATGGTTTGCGACCAAGCCGTTACTACGTCACGAAAGATGACCGGGTCATCATGGCCAGCGAAGTGGGAGTGCTCGCAGTAGATCCGGCAATTGTCGAATCGAAGGGACGACTGCAACCAGGACGAATGTTTCTCGTCGACTTCGAACTTGGTCGCATCATGGAAGATGAAGAGGTCAAAAACATCTGCGCTGATCGTCGGCCGTATGGCGACTGGTTAAGGGAACAGCGAATTCAACTTTCCGACCTCACACGGCAAAGCGTCGAACCAGACTACGAGACAGAAGAACTCACCAAGCGGATGCGGGCCTTCGGTTACACCACCGAGACCCTGCAGTTCATGCTGATTCCGTTGCTGCATGCGAAGAAAGATCCAATTGGGTCGATGGGCAACGACGCGGCCCTGGCATGTCTGAGCGATCAGCCGCGCATGCTGTACGACTACTTCAAGCAGTTGTTCGCTCAGGTCACGAATCCGGCGATCGATTCCATCCGCGAAGAAGTCATCATGTCGCTGGAGTGCTACATCGGTCCGGAAGGCAACCTGCTGGAGACGACGCCCGAGCAGGCTAACCGGCTTGCTCTACCGCACCCAATTCTGACCAACGACGAATTGGCTGCCATCAAGGGGATTGAGCATCGCGGCTGGACGAGCCAGGTGATTGACACCACCTTCCCCAAATCTGAAGGCGCTGCTGGGCTCGCTGCGGCACTCGATCGGATTTGCGAAGAGACAACCGCCGCGATCGAATCGAAGCACGCCTTGCTTGTTCTTTCCGACCGGAATGCAGGACCAGACCGTGTTCCAATCAGCGCCTTGTTGGCTTGCGGGGCCGTCCATCATCATCTCATTCGGAATGCCCAACGAACACAGATCGGCTTGGTCCTCGAAACAGGCGAAGCGCGCGAAGTACACCACTTCTGCCTCCTGACTGGCTACGGTGCCGACGCGATCAACCCGTATCTGGCTTTCCAATCGCTGCAACAAGCACGCGTTGACGGAATGCTTGATGACGAATGGTCGGACGAAAAGATCGTTGCCGCATATCGCAAGGGTGTCGCCAAGGGCATGCTAAAGGTCATGGCGAAGATGGGCATCTCAACCCTTCAGTCTTACAAAGGCGCACAGATCTTTGAGGCGGTTGGACTCAACCACGATGTCATTGAGCGTTGCTTCGTGGGAACCCCGAGCCGAATCAAGGGAATCGGACTTGATGTCGTCGCTGAAGAATCGATGCGTCGTCATCGACTGGGGTACTCGAACGATTCGAATGAAGGGCTGCCGAATCCCGGTCTTTATGCCTGGCGGAGTGAAGGCGAAAAGCATGCATGGAATCCGTATTCCATCGCCACGCTTCAGGCCGCAGCGAAGTCTGGTGATAGAAAGTCATACGAAGAATTCTCGAAGCTCATGAACGAGCACACCACTCGCGAGTGTTATCTACGGGGATTGCTGCAGTTCAAAGATGGGAACCCGGTTCCGCTGGAAGAAGTGGAACCAGCCGAATCGATCGTTCGACGGTTCTGCACGGGAGCGATGAGCTTCGGTTCGATCTCGGCTGAATCACACGAGACACTTGCTGTCGCGATGAATCGACTCGGCGGCAAAAGCAACACCGGTGAAGGTGGCGAAAAGTACGATCGCTTCAAGCCGATGGAAGATGGAGACTCGAAGCGATCCGCCATCAAGCAGATCGCGTCTGGTCGATTTGGCGTCACAAGTTGGTACCTGACCAACGCCGACGAGTTGCAGATCAAAATCTCGCAGGGCGCAAAGCCGGGTGAAGGAGGCGAACTGCCGGGCCACAAGGTTGATCGTGTCATCGCGGCCACTCGGCACTCAACACCTGGGGTTGGACTTATCAGTCCTCCACCGCATCACGATATCTATTCAATCGAAGACCTCTCCCAGTTGATCTTCGACTTAAAGAACGCGAATAACGCCGCTCGAATTAGTGTGAAGCTAGTTTCTGAAGTCGGCGTTGGAACCATCGCCTCAGGTGTTGCCAAGGGGCACGCCGACAACATTCTGATTTCGGGAAGCGAAGGCGGAACCGGTGCATCGCCGCTTACCAGCATCAAGCACGCTGGGCTGCCGTGGGAACTGGGCATCGCCGAAACGCATCAAACGCTCGTCATGAATGACCTGCGAAGTCGGGTTCGCTTGCAAACCGACGGACAGCTCAAGACCGGCCGTGACATCGTAATCGCGACTCTGCTGGGAGCCGAAGAATATGGCTTCGCAACCGCGCCGCTGATTACGCTTGGTTGCATCATGATGCGGAAGTGTCATTTGAATACGTGTCCGGTGGGCATTGCGACTCAGGATCCGGAACTCCGAGCCAAGTTTGATGGACAGCCGGAACACGTCGTGAACTACTTGTTCATGGTGGCCGAGGAAGCTCGTCAAATCATGGCTGAGCTTGGGTTCCGCAGCATCAATGAGATGGTTGGCCGATGCGACATGCTCGAAACCAACGATGCGATCGATCATTGGAAGGCAAAGGGACTCGACCTTAGTCCGCTACTAACACCGGCTCAAAAACCACACGATGACGTTCAGGTCTACTGCACGAAGTCGCAGGACCACGGCTTGGAAGACGTGCTCGACAACCGGCTGATCCGCGAAGCGTGGGTCGCCATTCATGAGCATCGTCCTGTCGCCATCGATATCGAAGTCGAGAACATCGACCGCGCGTTTGGCACGATGCTGAGTCACGAGGTTTCCAAGAAGAACGGCGTCAATGGTCTTCCCCCACGCACGATTCAAATTCGAGCCAAAGGATCAGCCGGTCAAAGCCTCGGCGCATGGCTCGCGCCGGGGATCTCAATTGATCTCGAAGGAGACGCCAACGACTACGTCGGTAAAGGCCTTTCGGGCGGACACATTGCGATCTACCCGGACGCCACATCGACCTTCGTTCCCGAAGACAACATCATCATTGGTAACGTTGCTTTGTATGGAGCCGTGTCCGGTGAAGCATTCTTCCGAGGCATCGCGGCTGAGCGATTCTGCGTTCGCAACTCTGGAGCAACCGCTGTTGTCGAAGGGGTCGGCGATCACGGATGCGAATACATGACTGGCGGCCGTGTCGCGATTCTTGGCTCAACCGGCCGGAACTTTGCCGCGGGAATGTCTGGCGGAGCGGCCTACGTACTGTGTGATCGCGAACAACTTCGAATCAACTGCAATCTCGAAACGGTAGAACTCGAAGACGTCGTGGACGCTGATGACATTGCAGAGCTGAAAGAAATGATCGCGGACCACCATCGTTACACAGACTCCACAGTCGCTGGCGGCCTACTGGAAGATTGGGCTAGCGCCGTAACTCGATTCACGAAAGTTATGCCGGTTGATTACAAGCGTGCGTTAGCTGAGATGGCAAAGCAGGAAACTGCTGTTAGCTAACACTTCTTCGGAAGCCGCAAATCATCGGCCACTATCGAACAATTCACAGCGTGCTCAGGTCCCAATAGACCGAGCGACGACGAACGGAAGAGACATGGGAAAGCCAACCGGATTCAAAGAATTCACTCGCAGGACACCGTCTGAACGAGACCCGCTACTACGGATTCTCGACTGGAATGAGTTCCACGAACACATGCCTGTCGACG